>JARXAV010000231.1 GCA_029865665.1 Flectobacillus sp.
AAGACACTCAATATTACAGGACTGATTTGCTCTTTCTTTTCCAATAACTCATCTAAGGAGAACGTACCCACCAACTCTCGTAAGGCCAATTGCATTAAAGCATACAATTGTTTTTCGTACTCTTTATTGTCTAAAGCCGCCTTTACGATGTCTGTTACTTTGTACTGAGCATAAAAATTGATACGCAAAGACGCTTTGTCTTTCGTCAATATTTCTTGTCCAGACAACTCCATTTGGGTTTGGCGAACGTCTATTTTAGCTACGTGAATAGGAGTACTATTTTTCCACCAATAATACACGCCGCCTGTCAAAATACGCTCAAACTTCCCGTTGACAAACAACAACCCTTGCTCGAAAGATTCTATCGTATAGGTACGAATGTATGCCCCTAATTTGTTAACCAAAATGGCAGGACTAATCGCTTCGGTAATATCAATGTTACTCAAATCGACTTTTACGAACGTATGAGTCAATACATTTTTCCAGAACGCATATCGTCCAGTTGTTAATACAGCTTTAAACAAACCGTTTTCATAATGCACCGCAATATGATTATCTGGCACTTCAACTGTTTCCACTTGAGCCTTAAAAACGTCATCTTTCAATAAAATTTCTAACGAAACAGGTGCATTAAAGGGTTCTGTCATGTTGTATGACACTAATTTCTCGGAAGGCATTAACCAGTAGTTGCCTTCGGTAATGGCTTTTTTGAAAGCCTCGTTTTTGAATACTAAACCTACGGAATAGGCATTAATTGTAACATATTTCATGGTGTACATTGTTTAAAAGTTTAAAAAACAGTCCAAAGAATCCATTTGAACCTTGCGGAAAAAGCGTTGAGTAAACGTTGATAAACTGGTGCTTACACGCTTATTTTTAGGGTATCAAAGGATTTTCCTTCGACGACCTAAAGCCAGTAAGTATAAGTTACAGCTATCGTCCTTTACGGTATCCCTCTTTTTTCAGGCTTGGGCAAATTGTAGTCTATTCCCGAAGCAATAGCCTACCAGACACTTTGGAACTGTTTTGACAAATCGAAAATCCACTTGAAAGAGTGGTGCTTTAACCAACTTAGCTACATCAATCACTTGATGGCAGGACTCGAACCTGCGAATTTTCCTGTTGCTCTACCTACTGAGCTACCTCATTGCTGAAGAGAGGAGTCGAACCTCCGACCCACAGATCCTAATATCAAATAACAATACCTCGATAGCATATCGGTTTTGAACCCGACACTAGGTGGCTATATAGAAACCATCCTTGTAAATCAGCCGTACTTGCTTCTTTGATGATACAAAGTAAATAAGCTGATACGCAGCCTATTTGCGTAGAAGAAAAAAAACGAAAAAACATTAAAATAAGTCTGATGTTAATCTCGTATATATTGTTTTCTTAGTTGAAGATTCAAGGAAGACCGTTATCTTTGAGGCCTGTAATCCTAGTTATTTGTATCTTCAATCGCATGAATCAAAAAATTATTAACCTTTGTCCTACGGGTACCCAAAGCACCAAAGACAACTCTCTTGCACCTATTTTTATCACTGAGATTATTGATGATGTATTAGCATGTCATGAAATTGGAATAACACTTGTGCATTTACATGCCAGAGATTCATCTGGACAGAACACCTATAAAAAAGAAGTTTTTCAACAAATTATAGAGGGTATAACAAAATATGCCCCTGACTTATTGATTGGGGTTTCGCTGAGTGGTCGCTTTTTTACGGACAAATCTTTACGAACAGAGGTCTTATCTCTTCATCCAGACTTTGGTTCATTAACAATGTCTTCTCTTAATTTCCCACAGACAGCTTCGATAAATGCTCCCGAAACAATTTTATGGTTGATTGAAGAAATGAATCACTATGGAGTACAACCAGAGGTTGAATGTTTTGATTCTGGGATGTTAAATTATACCAACTATCTTTTGCATAAAGGCATTTTGAAGCAACCAGTTTACATCAACGTTATTCTGGGAAATCTATTTAATGCAGCAGCCGATTTACTTTCTACTGCAACTATTTTAAACCAAGTTCCCAAGGATGCTTTCGTTTGCCTAGGAGGTATTGGAAAGGCTCAACTAAAAGCAAATGTCATGGGCTTATTAGAAGCCAGTGGAGTGCGAGTTGGACTAGAAGATAATTTCTATTGGGAAGATAAAACAAAGGCAACTAACCTTGGCTTGGTAAAGAGAATACACCGAATGATACATGAATTCGGACAAGAATATATGACATCAACATCCTTTAAAAAACTTGGATATGGAAATCAAACAATTAGTCGTCTTGGGTAAAAGTGACGCTACTCTTACCATGATTTTAGATAATTTGGAATCCCTTCAGTGGTTTCCATCTATTAAGATTATTAATAATTTAGACACTCCTATTTTAAAAAGTTTTGAAAATCTCAAATTTGAGGTTTCGATTGCAACACAATTGGATGAAGTTGATTATTCATCATCTCTTGTTTTAGGAGGATTTCAAGTAAATACGAAAGTGGGAATTTTTGATAATTTCGGATTGCCCAAAGAACAATTTGTATCATTGGTACATCAAACAGCCTCTATTTCTAGTACCTCTTCACTAGGATTTGGCTGTATAATCAATAGCCTTGTTTCCATTGCAGCTCATACTACATTAGGCAACTTTGTATCCGTCAATCGTAATGCTTGTATTGGACATCATACCACTATTGAGGACTTTGTAACGATTAACCCAGGATGTAATATTGCGGGCAATATTACGATTGGCGAAAGAACTCAAATCGGCATGGGTGCTAATATCATTGATGGGATAAGCATCGGCAAAAATAGTATTATTGGAGCGGGTTCTTTAGTCACTAAAAATGTCCCAGATCATGTAATGGTTTATGGTTCTCCTGCTAAAATCATAAAAGAAATCTAACATGTTTCATATCGCAACACCACTATATCGCTACGAGTATTTAGAAAGAATATACCAGTCTATTCCTAAACATGAGGATATTACTTGGCATATTGCTAAAGCTAAACATAGACCCCCACTTACCTTTGATTTCCTGCAAGATCCAAGGGTGAAGATATATGAAATAGATTGTCCTGATAGTGATACAGTAAGTAAAAGAAATACCATTTTTGACCACATTACTGATGGCTATTTTTATCTATTAGACGACGATACCATTTTTCTTGAAGAAGCCTATCATGTTTATAACGAATATCAACAGCAAAACTTTGTTGGGCTAATTATTGGGAATCAGCTTTTATCATTACATTCAAGACTGATGAATAAAGCAAAAAAACCAACAAGCGACCCCACTACAACACAAACAGATACAGGCATGGCAATTTGCCATTACTCTGTTTTAAATTATGTTCGGTGGGCTTGGAGCCCTGCTAATTCTAGATACGATAATGACTTCTTTTTCTGGAGTAGATGTTTTTCTTATTTTGGAGACGAATCTACACTGGTAGTTGATAAAGTTTTTACTGTTTACAACCACTTTGGGCCAAAAATAAGAGTGCGAAAACAACTATTGGGACTTAAAATTCATTTTGATATTTATAACATTTATGCGATGCAAGCCTACGAAACTATTGGCAAACTGCGATTGATATTTCAAGAAACATTTCAACTAAAAAGGGTTATTAATCAAAAAAATAAATTTCCTTATCGTCAATAAACATCGCTCGTAAATGTCTCCAATTAGCCTCATTATTGTCTGTTGTCTAACTCTGATTATACATTTTATTAGCATTATCAGTTTATCAGCAAGAATCGTTGGAACTCGTACTCAACGAGTAGCGTCGTCAGCTTCCATTTTCAATATTATCAGCTTAGTTGCTCAATTTTCAAATACCATTCAGGGACCATTACTCGCAAAATCGATTGAGAAAAGTATTACAACTGGACAAGCTCCAGACCATTTTATATTTAGAGTAATTATTTTGTCTGCTACGGTTGGATGTACTCTCGGAGGATTCGCTATCCCAAGTATTCACCGATTTATGAAGAGAGGCGTTGATTCTTTATATTTACACCGCTCTGTATTTAGGGTTTTTATGAGTGCATTACACATAAAGACCTTAACCTACTTTTACGAAAGCATAACTATTCCATCGTTAAAAAACTTAACTAACCTAAAACGATACCCAGATACGCCATTTGGCTTAATTGCCCTGAATGCCTTTGTTTATAGCTTCACCACCGTTAGTGTACTGGCTTGTCTATATGCAGGATTTCTTAACCCTAACCTTCGCTCCACAGCTTTATCCATGACAGGGGTAAGCATTGGGCTTGGTTCTATCGGTATGATGCTTTTTATAGAGCCTTACAGTGCCACCCTGACCGATAAAGTAATTGATGGGTCTATCACAGAAGGACATTTTAGACGCTACATTACTTTTATTGTGATTGCAAGGACTATAGGGACACTTCTAGCTCAGTTCTTAATTATTCCTATGGCAAAATTTATAATATGGTTAGCAGAAGTACTATATGCTTAATAATCATTTTATCTCACAAGGAAACCTAATGTTAGAATTCATCGTTTCTTAAACATACCTTATGTCAAATCAAAATACTACCAATGAAGATACTTATCCCTTATCTCAAGCAGCACAAATTAACCATTGTGCTTGCTCTTTTCTTAGCGGTTATCAATCAGGTGTTCTCTTTACTTGACCCCTTGATTTTTAGACATATTATCGACGACGTTGCCGTCAAGTTCAATTTCAAAGAACAACCTTTTTCGGAATTTCTTCATGCCTTATTGCCTCTATTAGGGGCTTCGGTGGGGGTTGCTTTTATTTCGAGGGTTGCCAAAAATTTCCAAGATTATTTTATCAGCACAGTTACCCAACGCATTGGAGCAAAATTATACTCCGACGGGATTCGCCATTCCTTAGAACTGCCTTATGAAGTATTTGAAGACCAACGCTCGGGGGAAACCTTGGGAAAACTTCAAAAGGTACGTACTGATGTGGAAAAGTTAATTTCGGTAGGTATTAATATCTTTTTCCAAAGTTCGGTAGCTTTGGTGTTCGTGACTATTTATTCGGTTTCGGTACACTGGGCAATTGTCCCTTTGTTCTTAACAATTGGGCCTTTGATTGGCTGGGTGAGTTCTAAGTTGAGTAAAAAAGTAAAAACCATTCAAGCATCTATCGTGCGAGAATCAACGGCCTTAGCGGGTTCAACAACGGAATCTTTACGAAACATTGAATTGGTTAAATCGCTTGGTTTAGCACAACAGGAAATCAATCAGTTAAATACGACAACGGACAAAATTTTGGGTTTAGAACTCAAAAAAGTACGCTATGTTCGTAGCATGATGTTTATTCAAGGAACGAGCGTCAACCTTTTGCGAGTGGTCTTGAGCTTTGTGATGTTGTTGTTGATTTATAATGGAGAAATCACGGTCGGACAATTTTTCTCGTTAAACATTTATTCGTTCTTTATTTTTGGACCACTTCAAGAAATGGGCAACGTAATCAATGCCTACCGAGAAGCACAGGTATCACTTCAAAACTATGAAGCTATTTTTGCGATTCCTGTAGAAGTAAAACCAGCTAATCCGTATAAAGTAACCAGCATTGATACCCTTCGTTTCGAAAACGTGGTTTTCCGTCATCAATCAGCTACAAAAAATGCCCTTCGTCATGTTTCTTTTGAAATGAAAAAAGGCGAAACCATTGCTTTTGTTGGGCCTTCGGGTTCGGGGAAAAGTACGATGGTGAAACTGTTGGTCGGACTCTATAAGCCTCAAGAGGGACAAATTTTATACAACGGACACCGTGGCGATGAAATTGACTTTGACCAACTTCGAGAAAAAATTGGTTTTGTCACGCAAGATACCCAACTCTTTTCGGGTAGCATTCGTGAAAACTTATTGTTTGTTAACCCTACCGCAACCGATGCCCAGTGTTTGGAAGTACTTCAAAAAGCTGCTTGTCAGACCCTACTCGACCGTGCAGAAAATGGCTTAGATACCCTTATTGGAGAAGGAGGTGTGAAAGTTTCGGGAGGTGAAAAGCAACGTTTGAGTATCGCTAGAGCCTTGTTACGTAATCCTAATTTGTTGGTATTTGATGAGGCAACTTCTGCCTTAGATTCATTAACTGAAGAAGAAATTTCAGAAACGATTCGTAAAGTGTCGGAAGAAGGCAACGAACACCTTACAATTTTGATTGCTCACCGATTAAGCACCATCATGCACGCCGATAACATCTTTGTTTTGGAAAAGGGGAAGGTCGTAGAAAATGGTTCGCATCAAGATTTATTGACTCAAAAAGGCTTGTACTATGCTATGTGGAGACAACAAGTAGGCGAGAAAGAAGAAGCCTAAAC
>JARXAV010000256.1 GCA_029865665.1 Flectobacillus sp.
CAAAAAAATGAAAATAATTCGCAATTACCTCTAAATCAAAACCTTAAATAATAAAATAATTTGATAAACATTTCAACACCCCTAAACACCACATTCGTCAACTTAAAATAATCCAAAATGTTTAAGAAATCAGAATAAAGGAAACTAATGTGCAGTCATTAATAAATAAGAATTAAGGTTCTGTATTCATTAATAACTGCGTTTGTTCTGCTTTACTCCTTAATACAACTATATAATACGTTGTAGTGAAAAAGATTTGACGAATAACTTACCATTTCGTTGAAGTACCATTTCGACTCCCTTTCCTTCTTTAGTTTGAAGTATCTTATATATATCTGAAATTTGAATCTCCTTTGCTAAATTTCCATTGACAGCTACAATTAAGTCTCCAGCTTGGATTCCCGCATTTTTAGCTGGGCTGCCTTCCATTATATTATCCACAATGAACGTATGAAAATCATTTCCTCTTGCGACTATTTCCATACCACTCATATTGTATTCAAATGTTTCTTTCAAAGACTTTTTTATAGGCTTTAGTAATATATAGTTATCCCTATAATTAAAGGTAACCTTAAATCTACGTAACAACTCACAACCAATAGCTCCTTGTCTTTGTGTTTCACTAGCACCACTATAAATTTTTTGAGAACTATCAGGAAAAGATGCAATCAGGTCATTGATTTCATAAGAGCCTAATTTCATTTTTCGAATTCTACCCAGTTTACCATGTATAATACCATTTAATCCTCTTCCTAATTGTGTATTGATTACTTTATCTGGCATTCGAAGTAAACTTGTATCTTGTTTTTCTAAAAACAAGGCATGGTTAGCTCCTGTATCTATCAATAATTTTAAAGGCTTCTTTTTATTAGATGTTTCGACTTGCAAACCTGAAAAATACGGTTTGGATTTTTCTATCGAGATATCGAAGCGTTCCCCTTTTTCATGTTTGACAGAATAGGAGTCAGGTTCGTGAAGAACTATATTACGATTTACAAAGTCAATCGTCACTACGAATCGGTCAAAGAGGTCAAATCCCCAGACACCATGAATCGGTACACCAATGTATTCTCCTAGATTGATTGCATTGTTCTTTATTACTAATACATTCTGTTTATAGCCTGTCATTTCCCCCATTCTAATTGTATTGCCAAGTGTTAAACCAGCCTCCACATTTTCACCTTCACCAATGCCTTGTAGTTGAATATTTCTTATGTAAGGCATATCCAATTTTCTGATAGTAGCGGAATCTGTTAGTATTATTGCATTTACACCTGTATCAAGAATGAACCAAAGGGTATCGGAATTATTAATTGTTAAAGGAACTAAGATTAAATTTGCCTGTAGCAAAAAAGGGATTTTGGTAATTTTTCGCTGTTTATGTAATTCGAATCCGTACTTTTCATTAGAAAAATCCTTATTTTTGATTTTAGATTCAGGAAGTTCCCTGATTCCAGCAAACAAAGTTGGTTGATTTAGAACTTCCTTTTTAATCGGTACTATTTCTTGGCTATGACTCGTCGAAGCAAATAGTAGGATAAACATCATGCAAACTATGTTTATCAAGCTTTGAGTTAAGTAGTGCGTTTTCATGACTTAAAAAAATATTTATCATACAAATAATTGTCTATTTATTGTATTTTTTGATGTATAAATAAAACTAAGCCCATATTTTATATTCATAATGGGGAGATAAATGTATAAATAAAATTGCACTATTCTAAATAAAAAGATAAAATAACCAATATATTGATTTGTATCAATAACTATTTACAGTGAAAAGCATATTGATTTCACGAGCGTTTCATTCGAATTGCTTTAGCGAAAAAGCCATAAACAATAATAACCCACTATAACCCCACGTACTAATTATGTCTATTTCTTTACGTAATCTACTGACTGCTATAAGTCTTGTAACTCTTGCGAGTTCATGCGTTAGCCAAAAACAATATGGTGATTTGCTAAAAGACAAAGACCGTCTTGATGTGAATGTAGAAAGAGCCCACAAAGAAATTCGGGAACTGAAAGAGAGTAAGTTGAATTTAGAAGATCAGATTAAGGTAAAAAATGTTGAGATTGAGAAATTAGATCAACAGGTAAAGAGCTATAAACGCCAGGCCTTAGAATTAACTGACAAATTCACCGTTTTGGAAGAACAGATGCAACGCATGAGTGCTGATTTGGAGTTAAAAAAGACAGAAAGTGCCGCTTTAATCACGTCTTATGAGCAACGCATTAGCGAGTTACAACAAGCTACTTCTAAAATCAAAGGCTTAAAAGGAAAGAAAAAAGCTGTAAAATCAAGCATTAAGTAAAAGACCCTAAAACCTCATTTTAGAAAAATGAGGTTTTTTGTTGTCGATATTTCAAGAACTAAGGTAATAGTCTATAAATTTGTAATTCAATTATTTCTAATAACTAAAACATCAGTAGGAGCTTACGAGCCTACTAACAATCAAACATGAGAAAGAAAATCGTTGCAGGTAACTGGAAAATGAACAAAACAATGGAAGAAGCATTAATCTTAGCTTCAGAAGTTGTGAATATGGTAAAAGACGAAGTATCGACAGACGTAACTGTTATTATGGGAGTTCCTTCGTTATACTTAAATACGTTGAAAAGTTATGTAGAAGGCGTTTCTAATGTTAGTCTTGCTGCACAAAACTGTCATCAAAAAGCATCAGGAGCATTTACTGGTGAGATTTCAGCTCCAATGTTAAAGTCTATTGGTATTGAATATGTGATTTTAGGACACAGCGAGCGTCGTCAATATTTTGGTGAAACAAATGAGCAATTAGCAGAAAAAGTAAATATTTCTTTAGAAAATGGTTTAAGCCCTATCTTCTGTTGTGGAGAATCATTATCTGAACGTGAGGCAGGCGGTTATTTAGAACTTGTTGCTTCTCAATTAACAGCAAGTCTTTTCCACCTTTCAGCAGAAGAATTCGCTAACGTTGTGATTGCATACGAACCAATCTGGGCTATTGGAACAGGTGTTACGGCTTCTTCGGCACAAGCACAGGAAGTACATGCTTATTTACGTCAGCACGTTGCAGGTAAATATGGTCAAGAAGTTGCAGATAACACTTCTATCCTTTATGGTGGTAGCTGTAATGACAAAAATGCTCAAGAATTATTTGCTTGTGCTGACATTGACGGTGGATTAATTGGTGGTGCTTCGTTGAAATCTCGTGATTTCACGACTATTGCAAAGTCATACTAAGAAATAAGACGTTATTAGTTAATAGTATATCTGTTATCAGGAGGCACTCAAAATCAATAGGTTAATCCATTAACTTTGTACAGAACTATTAACAAATCCATAATTCGACGTATTTAATGACAATTAGTCGATAACTTCTGAGTGGGCGTTCATTAAATTCTCGCTTTACAAATAAAAAGAGAGAGGCTTAATCTATAAAGCTTCTCTCTTTTATTTTGAATTTAAGTACCCCGACCTATTCAACTACATAGACACACAAAAAACATAGTTATATAAAAAAATGATTATCTAATTACTTATTTTCTTCTATGTTTTAGGGAAGAGATTAGTAAAATATTAGTCCTATTTCCTATTCTTGATGTTAACCCTGTGGTTTCTATTTTCCGCAAAACAATAAATTCCAAACGGCTTCAATATTAGTTCTTAAAAATATGTTCTTTCAAAAAATTATTGACTAGCGTTGATTTTGGCAAGTCATCAACTTCGTTTAACGAATAAAATACTAAGTCCTCTGGGAAAGTATCTATTTTAGTCGAAAGCTCAAGGTGATAAAACTTTGTAAAAATCCGCTGATGTGATAATATATGTTTATAGGAGGTTGTTTCTTTGAGAATCGTCAACCCGCTTTTTTGCTGACTCAAGAACATATCTTGTTCCACTAAAGTCTCCCAATCAAGTTCCTGCTTATCTTCTATTAAGTAAAAATCATACATTCCTTCCCAAACATCTTTAGGTTTCCGCTGTTTCATAGCAATTTTTTCACCCTTTTGAAAAACAAGATAATGGAAAAAACGCTCCGTTACTTTTGTTTTTTTAGTCTTAATTGGCAAAACCGCCTGTTTTCCTGTCGCATTTGCCATACACTCGATTTGAAATGTACAAAACATACATTGAGGCGATGCAGGGGTACAATATAAAGCTCCAAACTCCATAATTGCCTGATTGTATGTATCCGTTTGCTGTTCGGGTAGGAGGGAAGTTGCCAATTCGGTAAAGACTTTCTTGGCATTGGAACTACTAATATCTGTTTCTTCCCCAAAGACACGAGCCAAAACCCGATATACGTTACCATCCAAAACAGCCACCTTTTCACCAAAGGCAAAAGAAGCGATAGCCGCTGCGGTATAAGTGCCGATTCCTTTCAGGTTTAATAACTCTTGATACGTATTAGGGAAAGCACCTCCATAATTTTCGACTACCATTTTGGCGGTAGTGTGTAAGTTTCTGGCTCTTGAATAATAGCCTAAACCCTGCCATAAACGAAGGACTTCCTGCTCATCAGCCTGTGCCAAGTCTTGAACGGTGGGAAAAGCCTCTACGAATGCCTTATAATAAGGTAGTCCTTGAGCGACTCTAGTTTGTTGTAGAATAACTTCCGACAACCATATATAATAAGGGTTTTTAGTATGTCTCCAAGGCAAATCACGCAGGTTCGATTTGTACCAGTTAATTAGCTTTTCAGCGAAAAATATTTTCTCCAATTGATTATTTTTTTAATGAACCTAATGAAATTGTACAATTCAGAGATAAATTAAATACAATGATTTATCTCTTTCGACACATAAGTAAACTACAAATGACTAACAACTAAGGAATTACAGAAAAAAAGCACGGATATTTATGATTTCATTCTTTCATATTTGAAAGCAAAGTCGTACCTTTGTGACCCTTAATAATCAGAGGGTTATAATTTGAGTTTTTCGTTTTAGTAAATTTTATCGTTTTACGTGCAAGTTAGTACTATTTCGAGAGGATTTTATAAGCAAAACTGCAATCAACAACCATTGTTTAATAAATTTTATTAACTCCTAAAATTTCAAAAAAGTGACAAAAGCAGACGTAATCGCAGAAATCGCAGACAAGACTGGTATCGACAAGGCAGATGTTTCAAGTGCATTAGAGTCGTTCTTCTCAGTAGTAAAAGACAACCTTTCAAAAGGTGAGCCAATCTATGTTAGGGGTTTCGGTAGCTTTGTAAACAAGAAAAGAGCGAAGAAAGTTGCTCGTAATATTTCAAAAAATACATCTATCGTAATTGACGAACATTACATTCCGAGTTTCAAACCTGCTAAAATCTTTGTTGAACAGGTTAAAACTAACGCATAATCAATTAAACGGTATTTTATTTTTATACGGTAGTGTATAACGGAATTATTAAAATCACGTTATCAGTAAAGTACAATTTAGGTTTCTCTTTTGAAGATAAGTTGAATCAAAAATTACTTAACCAATTTCATTAAAAATACCTTTTTATGAAAAAGCCTTTCATCATCATTATTGTCGTTGCGTTGGGACTTGTAGGCTCATTGTATAGCTTACCAAAAGTGGTTGTGAGTGATGAAAACAAGAAATTAGAACAACCCAACAAAGAGGCGAGTATGCCATCTGCGAACCGAGATAAAGCAGGAGATTCAAAAGAAGCCTCTGCTAGTGTTGACGAGAAGCATGGTAGTGGATTGACTTCAGCACAAGAGAAGGTGGTGGAAGAACTGAAGGCAACGTTCGAGGGGAGTTCTGGAAAAGAAGCAAAAATTAAAGCTGCTTCAAGTTTAGTTGAAAGATACACAGAATATACTCAGTATGACAATGCCGCTTATTATGCGGAAGAAATTGCAAAGTTGAACCCTAGTGAAGAGAATTTGATGAAAGCGGGTAATTTATATTACGAAGCCTTCACCTATTCATTGAAAGAGGAAAAGACGACTAAAATGGGAGAAAAGGCAAGAGCATTGTTCACACAAATACTTGCTAAAAATCCAGACAATTTATTAGCGAAAACCAACATGGCTATGACGTACGTATCGTCGTCGAACCCCATGCAAGGCATTTTGATGTTAAGAGAAGTTATTGCCAAAGAACCTGAATATGAACCTGCGTTGTTTAATTTAGGTATTCTTTCAATTCGCTCAAACCAGTATGCTAAGGCGGTAGATCGTTTTAAGCAATTACTCCAGATTAATCCCGCCAATTCGAAGGCTGCCTTAAACTTGGGTTATTGTTTAGCTGAATTAGACAGAAAAGAAGAAGCCAAACAGATTCTTGAAAAAGTCCTAAAATCTTCTAAGGATATTCAAGAGAAAGCAGCCGCTCAGGAGATTTTGTCGAAGTTACAATAAGGCAAAGAAGGACAGGAACGATATGAAAAACCTTTCATGTTTATCAATATTGTCGTATCTTTCGCCACTTTTCAAAATATTTTTTTAACATTTTAAAACTTAAAAGTCATGCCTTGCGGAAAGAAAAGAAAAAGACACAAAATCGCAACACACAAAAGAAAGAAGCGTCTTAGAAAGAATAGACATAAGAAAAAATAGTGATTAGGTTTTTTTAGACTGTATATCAGGTAAATTTTTAGCTGGTAGCCTCGTCTAAATACCGAATCTCTTAGTAAAAACAGGCAATTTTTCACAAAAAGAAAAATGCCTGTTTTTGTCGTTTCATTGAGATTGTCAAGTAGCTAACGAAATTTTAGTGTTCTTCGATTAAAATCACTTCATTTATTATGCTGATTTTCTATTTCAAGAACGCTATCGGAAATGATACCAAGCATTTATAATTTAGTCCGATAATTTAGAGTTCCTATCGACAGGCTTTTTTTTGGTATCGCCCACATTCAAAATCAATGTAAGATTGATGATAGACTAAATTTTAGAAAACATTGGCTACTGTTATTGGGGTAGTTAAATGTCTTTTCACTATTCTAACCATGAAATCGTATTTATCCTTTTCATAGTTGGCACGCACTCATCTACTTGTCAATCCTTACCACGATTTTATACCAACACTACGCACGACACTCACGACGACAATATATTTTCTTATTTTCGTTCATGCTAAATCCTTCAATCTCCTGTGAGTAATGAATTAATCATCAATTCGACTCCCAAAGGTGATCGAATAGCTCTTTTGCAAGACAAAAGAATTGTCGAATATCACTTAGAGGAGTCCGAGCCACACTTTTCAGTAGGAGATATTTATCTCGGTACCGTAAAGAAGATGGTTACGGGATTAAATGCGGCATTTATAGACATTGGTTATGAGAAAGATGCTTTTCTTCATTACCATGATTTAGGGCCGAATGTCAACTCCCTGAATAAGTTCACGAAAGATGTCATCGCTGGTAGAGCCAATACTGGTCGATTAGACAATTTCAAGCTAGAACCAGAGATTGATAAACATGATAAAGTAGATAAGGTATTAGCCAAAAATACCCCAATACTGGTTCAAGTTGTCAAAGAGCCGATTTCCACGAAAGGACCAAGATTATCTTGCGACATTTCAATAGCTGGTCGCTATACCGTATTAGTTCCCTTTTCGAATGGCGTAAATATCTCTAAAAAGATTACCGCCAAAAGTGAACGCCAACGCCTACAACGTCTTATCTCTTCTATTAAGCCTGCTAACTTCGGTGTAATTGTAAGAACAGTAGCTGAAAGCAAAGACGTTGAAGAATTGGACAAAGACTTGAAAGAGTCGTTAGCAAAATGGGAGGCTGGTATTAAAGCCCTTCGTTCTGCGAAACCGAGAGATAAAATAATCGGTGAAATGAGTAGAGCAACCTCGATGCTTCGGGATTTGTTAAACGAAAACTTTGATAGTGTTATCGTTGATACACCAGAGCTTTTCCAAGAGGCAAAAAATTATGTCTCGCACATTGCCCCTGAAAAAGAGAAAATTGTAAAATTACACCAAGGAAAAAACAAGGTGTTTGAACAGTTTGGCATTGAGAAACAGTTAAAGATGCTTTTTGGTCGTTCGGTGAGTTTACCGCATGGAGGCTATTTAATTGTTGAACATACCGAAGCCCTGCACGTAATTGATGTTAACTCTGGTAATAAATCCAATAGTGAGGAAGACCAAGAAGCAACAGCCCTTAGCGTAAACCGTGAAGCAGCGAAAGAGATTGCTCGCCAATTGCGTCTGAGAGATATGGGTGGTATTGTCGTTATCGACTTTATTGACATGAAAAAAGCGGAGAATAAGAAGCTGATTCATGACATTATGAAGGAGGAGATGAAAGGCGACCGCTCGAAATATACCATCTTGCCTTTAACTAAGTTTGGCTTAATGCAAATTACTCGTCAGAGGGTTCGTCCTGAGATGAATGTAGTCACTGCGGAAACGTGCCCTACTTGTGGAGGGACTGGTAAAATCACGGCAAGTATTGTGGTATCGGATGTAATCGAGCATCACCTCGAACACATTCTAGTAAAACAAAACGAAAAAAAACCGACGATTTTATTACACCCTTTTTTGCATTCATTCTTTACAGTTGGCTTTCCTTCTCGTAGAATGAAATGGTATTTTAAGTATAAAACTTGGGTGAATTTACTTCAAGATAGCTCAATGGGCGTGACTGATTTTAAATTCCATAATAGTCAAGGTGAACCAATCGAATTGATTGGGTAATCCAATAAAGAGCCTGTACTTTTCTGAAGTACGGGCTTTTTTATGCCCTTTTCAGCACAGATTAAGCAATTTCACTTATGCAACACTATTGCATAAGTGAAGATTTCATGCTACCTTTACAGTTCATCACAACAGATACTCCCTTGAAATCATTCAGCATTTTTCTCCTTTTTATCTTATTGACCAATTCCTCGCTAGGACAAACAAATCCTTGCGATTGCCATATCAAAGGCACTGTTCGAGACAAAGAAACAGGCAAAGCACTGGTTGGAATTAATGTTCAATTAAAAGGAGCTAACAAAGGAATGGTCAGTACCAGCAAAGGCGAATTTTCCTTCAAAGGACTTTGCCCTGGTAGCTATACCCTCATCACTTCGGCAGTTGGCTATCAGGCAAGTGAACAACATTTTGACTTAGCAAAAGAACACGAAAGTAATGTTCTCTTAGAAGAAGCCGACGAGCATTTACAGGAAGTACTTGTCGTGGGAAAACAGCATACAATCACCTCACAAGCCAGCTCAAACGTTTCGGGTAATGCTTTAGAGCAAACACGGGGTAACTCCTTAGGTGAAGCTTTAAAAGCTATTACAGGGGTAACTACCTTACAAACAGGAAGCTCCATTTCAAAACCTGTTATTCACGGAATGCACTCGAA
>JARXAV010000039.1 GCA_029865665.1 Flectobacillus sp.
AATAAATTTGTAATGGAAGTTCGTTACCCAGTTTCGTTAAATCCATCAGCTACCATTTTCTTATTAGGCTTTGCTGAAGGTGGAAATAACTTTGGCTCGTATGCGGACTATAATCCTTATAAATTATATAAATCAGCAGGGTTCGGAGCAAGAATCTTTATGCCAGCCTTCGGTATGATTGGTATTGACTACGGTTTTGCGTTTGATAATGTTCCTGGTCAGAGCGATAAAGGGCATAATGCCTTTACCTTCTCAATTGGACAGCAAATCAGATAAGATTATCCAAAATTCGTTGGAAATGTGTTAATAACTTGTTAAAGACAACAAAAAGTAGCAACTTTATCCAATATGGCCGTATAAATAGCGTTAGTATTCTTGAAAAAGAGATGTCTTCTTTATTGAAAAATAAGATCACAGTCTGATGAAATCAAGCAAATTTCTTTTTCAAGATAAGCTATTTTTTAATTGATACGGAGATTTATTCGTCTAATTAATTTTCATAAAAGGTGAAAAAGCAGATAATTTTACTAATTTTGGTTTTTGTGGGATCTATAGTTTCTAGTTCTGCACAAAAGTTCGGTTACATTGATACCGAATTTATTACGTCTAAAATGCCTGAATATGAAAGAGCTCAAGCAGAAATAGAAGTATTAACCGATAGATGGATTAAAGAAATTTCCTTGAAGAACGAAGAAATTGATAAGTTAGAAAGAGCCTATCGTGCGGAAGAAGTGTTGCTGACAGAAGAAATGAGACAACAACGTCAGCGGGGTATTTCGGATAAACAAAAAGATGTTCGTACACTTCAAAATAAAGTATTTGGTATTAATGGCGACCTGATAAAAAAGAAGCAGGAAGTAATGAAGCCAATTTTGGATGAAATTGCCAAAGCTGTAGAAAAAGTGGCTCGTCAGAAGCGTTTAGATTTCTTATTCGATAAGTCATCAGATGGTCTAGCAATGCTTTATACGAATCCTGTTCATGATTATACGGATTATATCATGGAAGAACTTGGAATTTCGACAGAGCAATTGAAAGAAAAAGAGCGTGAAAAACAAGCGAAAGAAGGAGAGGACGCAGCAGAGAATAGTGATAGTAAGAATACAGCAAAACCCAAATCAAAAAAATAATTAACCAATCAAAACAACAACAATGAGAAACAAATTTTTAATTGCCTTATTTGCTTTAGTAACCCTAGCAACTGCAAGTGCAACTGCTCAACAAAAAATCGGATACATCAGCCTAGATTATATCTTGAATCAACTTCCAGAAGCGAAACAAGTAGAAACTGAATTGACTACAACTCAGAAGCAATATGAGTCGATGTTGCAAGCTAAAGCAAAAGATTTCCAAACGAAATTAGCTGATTACGAAAAAAATGCTGCTACAATGGCTGACGTAATCAAAGCAGATAGAGAGAAAGAATTACAGTCGTTACAAAGTTCAATCGAAGAGTTCCGTCAGAATTCAGCTACTTCTTTACAGAAAAAGCAAGCTCAATTGTTGCAACCATTGTTGAAGAAAATCGAAGACAATATGCACATCGTAGCAAAAGAAAACGGATATGCTTTCGTATTTAACTACGATGCTGGTCAAGGAACAACTCCTATCGTTTTACATGCTCCAGAAGATGCAAACATCTCTGACTTAGTATTGAAGAAAATGGGTGTAACTCCAAAGCCAGTTACTGCTCCAGCTGCAACTCCAGCAACTACAACTGCTCCAGCTACAGCTCCGAAGAAATAAGGTTTACGAATCTTGCAACATAAAAAAAGCGTTTGAGTCACCTCAAACGCTTTTTTATGCCCTAACGTTAAAATTTGGGAATTAGCATCGGAACTTCTTTTTGGTATTTTTCGTATGCTTTACCAAACTCTGCTACTAGCTTCTTCTCCTCAAAGTAAATCCCAATACGAATATAAAGGCTAATTGCTAGTGCCGTAATACAGCTTGCTAACGTACCTGCGAACCCGAAATTACCCCAAACGAATAGTATAAGACCTAAATACAAGGGATGTCTCACAATTTCCGATAATTCATCTGTTTTCAACGCTTTCTTTTCTTCTAATCCATTGATTGCCGTAAGTCCAAGAAAGTCCTTGAAACCATAGCTTTTCACGGAAACGAAGGCTAAATAAACGCCTGAGGTCATCATTAATCCTCCTAGAATGTAGTTCATCGTTCCTGCTGGTAAAATTACCTCTGAAACGATACGCTGTTGCCAGACTAGAATTGGAACGATTAGTAGGAATGCAATGATGTTATAAAGGAGACGATAATAAATGAAAAATCTTCCCAAGATAGTCTTGAGAAGATTTTTGCATTTATTCGATGCTAAAAACGTGTGAATAAAGCCATAGGCAAGCCACACACCAGCGAGAATAAACTCTAATTTCATATTTGTTTTATTAGTTATACTTCTTCTGTATTGGTAATGATTGATTCGTTTGTAAGGGGGGCTTTGGGAGTACTTTCGTTAGGAACAGTATTGAAAAATGTATTTTGCCAAATCAAAATAGCTACAACTCCACAAAAGATACAAGCATCTGCAAAGTTAAAAATTGGCGTAGAATACCAAGTACCTCCCCAAAGCGGAACCCAATCAGGAATCCAGCCTTGATACGGGTCAAAAAAGAACATGTCAATCACCTGACCATGAAACCATGGCGTAGGGGAGTCAGCAGGCTGATTATGTAAGTAAACACCATAGAAGGTACTATCTACGACATTACCAATTGCACCACCCAGAATGGCTGCAATGCTCCACAATAGGCCTTCGTGAGCTTTTTGCTTAGCAAGTTTCACTAAATAGCCTCCAATGCCTACCATTGCAAAAACTCTGAAAATGCTCAATACAATTTTTGCATATCCTTTTGGTAAAAAATCTAGTGTGATACCAAAGGCCATTCCTTTGTTTAGAACATAATGTAATTTTAGCCAGTCACCGATTAAAGGCATTTCATTACCTTCATATTGTAGGTAATGATGAATCGATAATTTGATGATTTGATCTAAAACGATAAGAAAAAAAGTAAGCCAAAAATATTTGTATGGAGAACGAAACATGAATCCGAATGTTATTAATTAAGGTTTTATCTTTATTTGTGACTTGCAATTTACGAAATATCATTGGCAGCCTGTAATAAAAAGCTAAAATTATGTTATTTACCACTTTGTCTGCGAAGTAACTCTCTCTTAATGAGGGCGTATTCACGATGGGCTTGGTCTTCTACGGATGTATTCTCATTTGCATGATGAAATAAATAAGGCAAGACATCTTCTATTGGGCCATAAGGGACATACTTAGAGACGTTATAGCCCGCTTTTGCCAGACTATAAGATACATTGTCGGACATACCCAATAATTGAGCAAAATGGAAATGCGAATCAGTAGGCGATATGCCCTGTTTTTGCATTAGCGAAACCAAATGTTTACAACTTTCTTCGTTGTGCGTGCCAATACAAAGAGCAATCAAGTCATGGTGTTCGGTAATAAAGGTAATTGCTGCGTTATAATGCCAATCGGTATCCTCTTTTTGGTCAAAGATTGGCTCACAATAATTATCCTCGTGTGCTTTCTGACGTTCCTTTTCCATATATGCTCCTCTTACGAGTTTTACCCCTAGTAAATATCCTTCATCCGACGCATCTTGAGCTGCATCTTTCAGGTTTTGAAGCATATCTTTTCGGTACATTTGAAACGTATTATAGACCGTCGTATATTCTTTATTAAACTTAGCCATCATCCCATAAACAAGCGTATCAATGGTATCTTGAATCCATGATTCTTCTGCATCTACAAAGGCTCTAACCTTGTTTTCGTGTGCTTTCTTACAAATCATATTCATTCGTTCTCGCACTCGTTCATAAGCAGCTTTTTCGTCTTTAGTAAGCTCAATTTCAGATTGTACTTTCTCTAATAGCTCAGGAGGAGCAATGCTTGACACTTTAAAAACGACGAATGAAATGGCATTATTTACAGCGGCATTATCAATTGTTTTAAGAATTTCAGTCGTAATTTTTTCGTAGTTTTTTTCAGTTTCAACGAGTCCTACAGAGTAATCTAGAATCGCTGTAATGTGGTTGTCATATAATGGTTTGATAGTCCTATTGCATTCTTCAATATTTTCTCCACCACAGAATTGTTCGAAAACTGTTGATTTTATGAGCTTTTTGATAGGAAAATGAAGAAAAATAAACAGTTTGATAAAAAAAGTCCCTAACTTTACGAGCCAATTCTTATCCATACATAAGTAGATGAGAAAAGTCTTTCTGAGTTGATAGTTGGACTTAGATTCGAAAGCGACAGATGTATCATCGAACGATAATGGTTCTGGTTTAATCATCTGATTCTGAGAAGGCATTTTTGTCATTTTAGTAGCCGTGAGTATTCAAATTGTACTGTGGGAAGGTGGTTAGTCTTATCTTTACTTTACTTAAAAGAGTAAGTAAAACGTAGCAAATATAGTATATTAGAATAATACAAGAGTGAAAAGCTTACAATAATTTTGTTATATCTCTTAGGAGCTTGATATTTCGCAAGATATACATTTTTATCTACTTGACTCTTTGATATAAAATATTGCAATAGTTCAATTTTGCATGTAAAATAGGTTTTCAAAACCTATACCGATTAAGTAATATATTTTCAATTTGAATTAATACTATTTGCCCAATGAACGCAAATTTAGACGTAGTGCCGATGCAGGAATGGATTAATACTGGCGGCAAACCACTTATTATCGCAGGTCCTTGTTCTGCTGAAACAGAAGAACAAGTGCTTGAAACAGCCAACCGAATCAAAGCGGAAGGTTATGCACACATTATGCGTGCAGGTGTATGGAAGCCACGTACTCGTCCAGGAAGTTTTGAAGGCATGGGAGAACCAGCTTTACAATGGTTAGCTGAAGCAAAAAAACAAACTGGATTACCATTAGCAATCGAAGTAGCAAATCCTGAACATATTGAGTTAGCATTAAAATACGGTGTTGATGTATTGTGGATTGGAGCAAGAACAACGGTAAACCCTTTCAACGTACAAGACTTAGCAGACGCTCTTAAAGGTGTTGATATTCCTGTATTAGTGAAAAACCCAGTTAACCCAGATTTAGCTCTTTGGGTTGGTGCTTTTGAACGTTTACAAGGTGCTGGTATCAAGAAATTAGGTGCAATCCACCGTGGTTTCTCAAATGCTCAAGAAACTAAGTATCGTAACTCTCCAATGTGGCAAATGGCTGTTGAGATGAAACGTTTGTTCCCTCAATTACCAATGATCGGTGACCCATCTCACATGGCTGGAAAGCGTTCGTTATTGATGGAATTGTCGCAACGTATTCTTGATTTGAACTACGATGGTATGATTATCGAGACTCACCGTGATCCAGATAAAGCTTGGTCTGATGCTTCGCAACAAGTAACTCCTGAAGTTTTAGGAACAATGTTACGTGAATTAGAAGTTCGTCAAGCAAACTATGGTGCTGACTTTACAGACGAATTAGCTGCAATGCGTGCTAAAATTGATAATATCGACCGTGAATTAATGGAAGTATTAGCAGCTCGTATGTCAGTTGTTGAGAAATTAGGTGAATACAAACGTGATAAAAACGTAGCAGTATTACAACTTGATCGTTGGAAAGCTGTTCACGCTGACCGTGCGAAACAAGCATCTGGCTTAGGTTTATATACTGAATTCGTAGAAGAAATGTTTAAATTGATTCACTTAGAATCAATTCGTAAACAAACTGAAGTAATGAATGCTTCAACTACGGTTTAATAAAACATAGGTTTTGAAAAAGGCTATTTCCTTACGGGAGTAGCCTTTTTTGTTTTCTTATCTGGTATCTACGCTTATAAACTGTTATTTTGCATACAAATTTTAAAATTTTATCGAGACAATAATCGACTTATTCCGTCGTACTTTAGATAGGGCGAAAAATCAATAAACTCAGTATGAATTCAAGTAGTAGGGATGGACTTAATTTTTTATCGAAATTAACAGCTAAAAGAGTTTGGAATGCACTTAAAATTGTAGGTAGCTTTTATTGGTCTAAGGTGGTTCAGAAACCGACCATGATGGGTCTGCCAATGAGTATTTCTTTTGAACCAACTACTTCGTGCAATTTAAGATGTCCAGAATGCCCTAGTGGCTTACGCTCTTTTACTCGTCCAACGGGAATGTTAAAGGATGAACTATTTAAACGAACGATTGACGAATTAGCAGAAACGCTTCTTTATCTGATTTTTTACTTTCAAGGTGAACCCTATTTGCATCCACAGTTTTTATCTTTAGTGGCGTATGCTGCTGAAAAAGGAATTTATACAGCTACTTCTACCAACGCTCATTATTTAACAGACGAGCAAGCAAAAAAAACGGTGGAGTCTGGTTTAGACCGATTAATTATTTCGATTGATGGAACAACGCAAGAAACTTATGAGCAGTACCGTGTTGGAGGAAACTTGGAAAAAGTAATAGAGGGGACTAAGAATATTATTAAATGGAAAAAAGAATTAAAATCAGCTACTCCTCATGTTATTTTTCAGTTTTTAGTCGTAAAACCGAACCAACATCAGATAGACGAAGTTAAAGAATTAGCGAAGTCACTCGGCGTAGATGAAGTTGGACTTAAAACAGCACAGATTTACGACTATGAACAAGGGTCTGATTTAATCCCAACGATTGATAAATATGCTCGCTATAAGCAACAAGAAGACGGAACGTATCAAATTAAAAATAAACTGCTCAATCATTGTTGGAAAATGTGGCATTCGTGCGTAATTACTTGGGACGGACTTGTTGTTCCTTGTTGTTTTGATAAAGATGCAGAACATCGTCTTGGAAATTTGAAAGAAAATCGCTTTCTTTCTGTATGGCAAAGTGAACGTTACCGTAAGTTCCGCCAAACCTTAGTGAATTCTCGTCAAGAGATTGAAATGTGTAAAAATTGTACAGAAGGGACTCAAGTTTGGCAATAGTTTTTGCCAGTACTAAACTTCTGAAATACCCGTAAATCGCCTTTTTGAAACTATATAAACTTACCTTGATCAAATGCAAATTGGATTTTTAGCAGTTAATTGGATTGATATTTTTGACATACTAGTGGTTGCCTTTCTCTTGTATCAGGTTTATACCTTGATACAGGGTAGTATTGCGAACAAGATTTTCTTTGGTTATTTAACAATTTATATTGCCTACCTTTTTGCAAAAGCACTAGGAATGGAGTTGTTGTCGGCCATTCTTGGGCAATTTATGAATGTTGGGGTATTAGCCTTACTGATTATTTTCCAACAAGAAATAAGGCGATTCTTGATGATGCTTGGGCGTTCGAGTTCTGTTCAGCAAAATACCTTGTTAAGGCGTTTATACACCCCTAAAACCACCGAAGAAACTGCTCTGAACGTAGCTGCCATTTCAGAAGCTTGTAAATCCATGGCGGCGAGTTACACAGGTGCATTAATTGTTATTGAGCATCAAGACGATTTAGCTAAGTTTATTGAAACAGGAGATTATTTGAGTGCAGTGGTCTCTAAGCGTATGTTATTAACAATTTTTCAGAAAAATTCTCCTTTACACGATGGAGCCGTAATTATAAAAAATGGTCGATTGTCTGCCGCAAGATGTATGTTGCCTATTTCTGAAAGTGGTACAATTTCACCAGCCTTAGGGTTCCGTCATCGAGCAGCCTTAGGTATGAGTGAACAAACAGATGCTGCAATCATTGTTGTTTCAGAAGAAAAAGGAGAAATTTCCTTTGTAAATAATGGGGGAATTTATAGAAATGTCACTCCGCAAGATTTAGAAACCAGAATCACCTCTTATTTAGCGAAGGAGTAAGGTAAAGATGCAAAATTTTGGATTTAAATTCTTAGTAATCAATTACTTATAACTAGATACAAATGGGCTTCATGGTATTCCATGAGGCCCATTTGATTATTGAAGTAATCCCGCACTCCATTGAAGAGCATAAATGGATTTATAATATTTCGTTTTAAGTTCGATTAACTTTTGTGTCGCTTCTAACGCCTTGCTTTCTCTACTATTAATCAAGAAAAGAGAACTTTCTCCATTCTGAAAACGCACTTCTTCAGCCTTTACGAGCTGTTCATAGTTGGTCACACTTCTGGATTGAAGACCAATCTGACTTTTTAGGTTACTGAACTCGTTAAAGTACTTCTTCACTTTTAGCTGAATAGCAACTCTTTTTTGAACTAAATCAAGTTGAGTTTCTTCGATTTTTAACTTAGCTTTTGCAAAATTTGCTCTTCCTTCCGAAAATCGTAGCGGTATTTCCACTTTTAAGCCATATTGAAAATTATCCTTAAAAAGAGGTTGGTCGCCGAAGCTATAAAACATATTATACCCTTTACTAAGTTGATTGTAGCTGAAATCAATTTTAGGAAGTAAATCCTGAAACTTTAGTTTTCTATCAATCTGCAAACTGTTGAGTTTGTAGGTATAAACTTGTAGAGAAGGGTGGCTAGTTTCAGCTACTGAAAGCAGATTGGGCAACACTAAATTAGCATTACTGATAACCTGAATATCATCCCAAGCTTTAGAAGGAATCACACTTTCTGGTAAGTTATAGGGCGTTCCAGCTTCAGTCCAAAGAAAGGCTGAAAGCTGTAAACCCGTATTTTGGAAATCAAGCCAAGCAGCGTTTTGTTGAATTTCAAAGCTTTGAAGTTGGGTCAATGCTTCCGTCGTATCAATGGAAGGACGCTCACCTAGTGCAAACGAACGTCTAATCAATTCTACTCTTTTTTGATTAACCTCAACATTTTCTTGAATAACTTTATATACCTGATAGGCTTTGACCCATAACCAGTAAGCTTCCATAGCATCCATTGATAAATCATTGATGATATTTTTTTGCTCTACTTCAACCAGTTGCTTCATTACCTTCGCTTGTTGGAGTGCAGCTCTTCGTTTATCAATCATTAAGCCTTTTGCTAAAGGGACATTGATTCCCAAATAGCTAGATTCTCCTTTAGTGACTGTTGGGTTAACTCGTTCTCCTACCCAATTATCTGTGCCTGCATAGATATCAATTCCATACCAAGTAGGAATTTTGATTTCTGGAGAAACATCTTGGTAATAGGCAACGCCACCAAATTTTTTATTGGCTATGTAGGTATTAAAAACAGGGTCAAAAGCTGCCCGAGCATTGGTAATGTCTGTTCTCGATTTTTCAATCGAAATATTCGACTGGCGAACGACAGGGTGAAAGTTCTTAACCACGTTAAGAACTTCTTCTGCTGAAAGCATCTTCGTTGCTTCTTGGGCAAAACTGTGCCAACTGAATAACACGTTTATAAGCAGAAGAGAGCATATTTTTATTCGTTTCATTTTTTCGCTTTTTCATTTGAAGGATATTTCGCTTTGTAGAAATCAGGAGGGAAACCGTTTATATTTCTCCATAATTCATACCAAATTGGCACGTCTTTCAAAAGTGCAATTCCTTGAGCTCCACTGCCTATTTTAAGCTGTTCTGGCCATTTGCTAATGCTTTTGTCTTCCGCAACCAGTACTCTAAACATTCCATTAGCACTGATGTTACTTTCGTAGGCTACAATTTTACCTGCAAACGTTCCGTAACTGCCATTGGGCCATCCGCTAAAAACAATTGCTGGAAATCCATCAAACATAAACCGAACGGTTTGTCCCTTGTTAATCAAAGGAAGATCAACAGGGCGTACAAACATTTCTACGGCATATTCCACACGAGTTGGAACAATACTTGCAATCATTTCGCCATCTTTCAAAATTTCACCAATACCTGCTTTTTTTGCTTGGATAATTTGTCCATCTTGAGGGGCAAGGATAATGTACATTCCATTGCGGATAATATAGTTAGCAACTTGATTTTCTAATTTCGCTACATCGCTTTGCCCGCTTGCTATCTGACTTAAACTTTGAAATTTATCTCCCTCTGCTTTATTGATTTTCTCGCTGTAATCTTGTTCTACACTGTTTTGTTCGAGCTTATTATTGGTGATTTCTTGTTGCGATTGCATGATTTTATTCTCAATAACAATTTTCTTCGCCAGTGCATTTTGAAAAGAAACATTTCGTTGTTGCAACTGCGTTTGAGAAACTAACCCTTCTGAGAACATTTTTTGCTGACGCTCATATTGGTCTTTTGCCAATGTGTATTCGTTCAAAATGGCAGTAAATTCTGCTTGTTCACCTTCTAATTTGCTTCTTAATTGACTGGCTTTGTTGTTAAGCTGTTCAATTTTTAACTTTTTGGCAGTTCTGAGTGCTTCTATTTGTGCATCCGTAGTATTTATTTTTCCTTCGTAGTAGCCAATAGCTCCCTTTTTAGCCGTCACCTGTTGTTGAGTTCTCGATACTAAATTAGGGTCTAGGTATTCCGCCTTAATCTCGGTTATTTTTACGATTGTATCTCCCTTGTGGACATAATCTCCTTCTTTCACGTGCCAACTACTAATTTTACCTGCAATTGGCGTATTTATTTCTTGTGGACGATGATCTTGGCGTAGGGTGGTAATATCTCCATTTGCCTTGATATTTTGTGTCCATGGAAGAAATATGATGAGTACTAGTAAACCAATCGTACCGATGAACCAGTACTTAATGGAGCTTTTTCGATTGCTTCGGTATATGGCATCGAAAGATTGAAATGTTATTGTTCTATTCATCTGTTTTAAAGAGTTTAGGATTTAGTCGAAATAGAAATGCCTTTTTGATTCATTATAATTACTTGTTCCGCTCGTTTTTTATACGATTCGTCGTTACTAATGATAATGGTGGTTGCTCCATTTTTTTCCAAGAGATAAGTTTGTAATACCTCTTGTGCTTCTTTTTCTAAACCCAGAAATGGTTCTTCTAGTAATAAATATGACGGGTTATCTGCTAAGGCTCTCAAAAGCAAGATTTTCTTGGTAATAGAGCTCGGAAGGCGTTTGCCCGTATTGTGAATTTTTGTTTCAAAACCTAAAGGTAAATTTTGCAGAAAGTCCGAAAACCCAACTTGACCTGCTAAAGTAATGATGCTTGCTGGTTGTAAGGATGGTTTGCCTAACGCAATGTTTTCCCAAACAGTACCCGAAAAAAGTTCATCACTTTGTAAGTAAATTCCCATTTTTGAACGGATAGATTGGAGATTATAATTGATAATTGGAACACTATTGACTAGTAAATTACCCTTATAATGTCCGTAACTAAGCGATAATACTTTGAGCATACTCGTTTTTCCACTTGCTTCATCTCCTGCAATACA
>JARXAV010000097.1 GCA_029865665.1 Flectobacillus sp.
TATTTATGCGTTGGCTATCAGGAAAGATGATAAAACCCCCGAAACAATTGTCAAACTTTCGGAATTCATGCGGTATTTACTGAAAGATTCTAACCAAAATGTGGTAGCTCTCGACAAAGAAATTACTTATATCGAAAACTACATAGACCTACAAAAATCTCGTTTACGAAATAGCGTAAGGATACATTATCAGACATCAGGTGATTTTAGAGGATTAACAATTGCTCCGTTGGTCTTGTTTACCTACATCGAAAATGCCTTTAAACATGGAGTCAATCCTGACCAAGATTCTGAAATTTTCACTGAAATTTCAGTCTTAGGAGGAACGCTGACTTTAACGGTAGCGAACAAGCTCGTGACCATGGTAAATAAAGAAACTTCGTTGCATATTGGGTTGCGAAATACCGCAGAGCGTTTAGAAATCATGTACCCCGACAAATACCGATTGGTGATTAACGATACGGATGGGGTCTATCTAGTAACGCTTGAAATCGAATTGAGATAAATGAAAAATTGTAGCGAAAATGATACAAGCCATTGCTTTAGACGACGAACAGCCTGCTCTCGAAATCATCGAAGCCTTTTGCAGTCAGGTTGATTTTATTGATTTACGCAAAACGTTTACACGGAGTAGCGAAGCAAAACAATACTTGGAAGAATACCCAATTGACTTGGTATTTCTGGATATTAATATGCCCTCTATTTCGGGAATAGACTTCTTCAAAGGACTTTCACGCCCAACAATGGTTATTTTTACAACGGCTTATAGCGAGTACGCCATTGATGGTTTTGAGCTTAATGCCGTGGATTATTTACTCAAACCATTTACGCCAAAACGTTTTGAACAAGCAGTTCAAAAGGCTTATGAACTCCATAAATTTTATCTTCAAAATAGTCAAGAAGATGGCGAAAGCCTCTATTTTAGAGTAGATTATAGTCTGGTAAAAGTGTTAGTAAATGACATTGTTTACATTGAAGGACTAGATAATTACCTCAAAATCTACTTGGAAAATCAAAAGCCTTTAGTGGTGCGGATTACGATGAAAGCGATGCTTGAAAAGTTATCAAAAGATGCTTTTGTTCGAGTACATCGCTCGTTTATTGTTCCCTTGAAAAAGATTAAATCGGTTCGTAACAAGATGATTTTTATCGAGCAGGAAGAGATACCAATCGGTATTAGTTTTGAAGATGATTTTTATAAAGCGTATGGAATTCGCTAAAGGGGCAACTGATTTTAACCAGTTGAAAAACCTGTAAGGTTTTTGATAGATAGTTTGATTTTCAGGTGATTAAACCAATAAGGTTTCAAAACCTTATTGGTTCAGCTCGCTACAAAGCAATCGAATCATACACCACTACCTTCGACCAAAGGTGTTTGTTTGCTTCGATAAACGCCTTGTGTAATGGATGAACTAAATACGCTTCTTCGTCGGCTTTTGTAGCAAATAATAACAAGACCGAAAAAGTATAACTAGCATCGGTAACAGGCTTATCAAATTCGTTGATAGAGGCTTTACCAATATGTGCTTGTTTGATTTGCTTGATTTTCCCTAAACCTTTTAAACCTGCCAAAAGCTGTTCGTATGCTTTTTTATCTTCTGGGTCTTTTAACCAAAAAAAGACATGGTGTGAAAAACTAGGTAACGCTTGCGGAGTTGCTGCTTCTGCCGCCTGACTGCCTAAAGCGGCAATGCCTGAACCTACTACCAAACTTTGAGTTGTTTTTTTGAGAAAGTTTCTACGTGCGATGGATTTCATTTTATACTGATTGGGATTGAAATAGATAATTATTTTTGGACTTATAGCCAAGATATAGAAAAGCTATCTTATTCCTATCCATTTGTAAGGGTTTTCCTATAAACTGCTTGGTATTTGCCTAGTTAACCACAACAATTAGGGTATTCACCACAAAGCCCAATACGATAAGCAACATACTTTAGTTTTTAACGGTCTTAGAAGTAGCAACCAACAAAAAGCAAACGTATGAAATTTCAACACACATTTTTGAGTATTGCTGCCGTAGCAGGAATACTCGCACTTTCTTGTAGTAAGTCATCGGTTGACCCAACGACCACCACGACAACTACAACAACGACTACCACTACTACTTCAGATTGTAGCACTCAAACAACCACAGCGGCCAAAGTAGCTTGTTTGGCGGAGGCATTTAAGGCAACCTTGACGGCTACGCAAATCGCTAGTTTACAGATTGACTTAACTAAAACTAACGCTGCTAAATGGTCAAACCTTCCTGGAGGAGTAAAGATTAGGAACGGGGTAGAATTTAGTACCTTAACCGATGCTCAATTGAAAGCAGCAAAAGCGGTTATTGAAGCGGCATCGGGTACAACAGCCGATGAGGGTTATGCAGAGTTTTCGCAAATTAATGCGGCAGATACCTATTTGGGTCTAAAAGCAGGAAGCGGATATTCTGAAAAATTATACATCATTGCTTTCTTAGGAACACCAAGTGCAACAGGAACGTGGATGTTGCAATTTGGAGGACACCATTATGCTCAAAATATTACCTACAGTAAGGGGGCAGTCGTAAGTAGTACTCCTTCGCACCAAGGGGTTGAGCCTTTGTCGTTTACGAGTGGTTCAAATACCTACGCTCCATTAAAGTCAGAACAAGCGGGGATGTTGGCTATGTTGTCGAGTTTATCGACTACGCAATTAGCTTCTGCCAAACTTTCGGCAACGTTTAGCGACGTATTACTAGGGCCTGGAAAAGATGGACAATTCCCTACAACTAAGCAAGGCTTAAAAGTAAGTACGCTTTCGACCGCTCAAAAAGCCTTGGTTTTAGCTGCCATGAAACCATGGACACAGGACGTGGATGACGCAACGGGAACATCCATGTTGGCGATTTACGAAAAGGAATTAGACGAAACCTATATTGCTTATTCGGGGAATGCGACTTTAGCAAATAATGCCGACTATGTACGAATTGACGGCCCAAGTGTTTGGATAGAATTGGTTTGTCAGTCGGGGGTAGTTTATACGGCTATTCATTACCATTCGATTTATCGTGATCATACTCGTGATTATAACGGCTTATAATTTTTAGGAAGGAGGTTGACTAGCAGTTTGATGCCTATTCAACCCCCTTTTTTTCCTGTTCACCTTTAATTTTTAGCAAAAGAGTAGATTAAATGGATACATTTGGGATATTTTTTAATCCTACGCAATGAGCAAAAATCGTTCAACTAAGCAGTTCGTTTGGGGTGTGTCACTCTTTGTGGCTTTGTTCGTAAATTTCCCCATCATATTTCTCAATTTACCCCGTTTAAAAGGCTCGACAATCGCTCAGTTAGATGTGCTTATTCAGATTGCCGTATGCTTTGCTTATGCTATTTTGAGTGCCCAAGCAGTCTATCGAAATACTAAATTTCCTGTTTCAAAGAGTAAACGGATTATAGAAGGAGCAATCCTTTTTGGGGCTTTTGTAGTGGTGTTATCCTTGTTGAATGTGGTGGTAGTGGGGCTTTCTCCCAAAATTATTCCAACAGTTATTGCAAGAGGTTTTTTTGTGTCGGTACTTTCTTATTTTTTGAGCCGTTTTTTGGTAGAAACAGAACGCAAAAACGAGGTATTGTTAGAAAATGAACACTTAAAGCACGAGAATTTATTGGTGCAACTGACCTCCTTAAAAAATCAGTTAAATCCTCATTTTCTCTTTAATTCCCTAAATACATTGAGTTGGCTTATCAATGAAGACAAGGACAAAAGTCAACGGTATTTGCAAAAACTCTCGCAAGTGTTACGGTATTCATTGAGTATGCAAGAACAGTCTTTAGTACCTTTGAAGGAGGAATTGACCTTAATCGAAAGCTATATTTTTATATTACAAATGCGTTTTGGAGACAACCTAAAAGTAGTCGTTGATATGACAACGACGGAATTCAAAATTCCTCCTTTGTCGCTTCAATTATTAATCGAAAATGCCATCAAGCATAATGTGATTTCAAAAACATCACCCTTACATATTTGGATTGAACAACAGGTAGAAAATCAAACCCTTAGTGTGCGAAATTCGCTTCATATCAAGGCAAATTCAGAAGGTACAGGAATAGGACTGGTCAATCTCAACGAGCGATTTAAGATTTTAGCTAATCGTGAAATTGTTATTCAGAAAGATGAATCTTTTATCGTTATTATTCCCCTAATCGCATGAAAATAGTCATAATAGAAGATGAAATAGCAGCATCTAATCAGTTGCGATTTCTGTTAAATCAGTTAGGGATTTCGCATGAAATATTAGCAGTTATCGAAACCGTTGAGGAGGGTATTACATGGTTTACGACGAACGAAAGTCCCGATTTAATTTTTTCGGATATTCAATTGGCGGATGGTATTTCCTTTGAAATTTACGAGCAAGTTCAAGTCACGACTCCCATCATTTTTACGACTGCTTTTGACGAATATGCCATTCGTGCCTTTAAACTCAATAGCGTAGATTATATCTTGAAACCCATTGATGCTGAGTCGCTTCGCTTTTCGATTGATAAGTTTGAGAATCAGCAATTAATAAAGCTAGAAAAGCTAAATACCTTAATACAGGAACAGGCATTTTCTCAAAAAAGTTATCGGAAAAGCTTTTTAGTCCGCCATCGTGACAAGTTTTTGCCAATTAAATCAAACGAGTTTGCTTATATTTTTATAGAGAATGGATTGGTTTTTGGACAATTGTGCGACGGGCGAAAATTGATGTTAGATTTTAAGTTAGAAGATCTAGAAGAACAGCTTGACCCACAGGAATTTGTTCGGGCAAATCGACAATATATTCTTTCCAGAACGTGTATTGTTGCCTTAAAATCTTATATCAACAGTCGAGTGCTTGTGCATGTTCAGCCCGTAGCTCCCTTTGAGGTCATTATCAGTAAAGAAAAGGTGACGGCTTTTAAAAAGTGGTTCGAGCAAGGTTAAAAACGACGGTTCACTAGGCTTTTTTTCCTGTTCACTTGGAAAGCGATTTTCTGACCCCACCCTTTGAAACCTTTGTACGTTATGGATGCAAGTACTTAACATATAAACAACCATCTCGTATGAAATTAGGAAAACCCCTTTTTAGTCTTGCTCTGGGAGCAACTTTATTGATTTATGCTTGTAAAACAGAAGACGTAACGACGACTACTGGAACAACTGCCACAGTGACCGCTTTAACCTGTTCATCTGCTACCTTTTCAGCAACCCCCACAGCGGGAACAGCATTTACAGGAACAGCTACCGTGCCTTATACAGGTGGTAATGGAGCTGCATACTCCACGGGTGCATCGGTTGCTTCGACAGGAGTAACGGGATTAACGGCCACCTTATCGGCAGGTACATTGGTATCGGGTGCTGGCTCTGTTACTTTTGCCATTACAGGAACGCCTGCGACAAGTGGTACTGCTAGTTTTGCCATTACGGTAGGCGGACAGTCGTGCAGTTTTTCAATGACGGTTTCGGCAGCTTCCACAACAGGAGGAACAGGAACGACTTGGTCTATGGATACTGATATTGCTAATATCGTTAAAATGGCAGAAGCATTTAAGGCTACACTTTCTTCAACTCAAGTGGCTGCCTTGCAATATACATATACCAAAGCACAGGCACAGAAATGGTCTAACTTCCCTGAGTCTATTTATAAAGGAAGAGTTGGCTTACAAACAAGCTCGTTTTCAACAGCTCAGTGGACTGCTTTTTTGAATTTATTAAAAGTAACTACCAGCAGTACTGCGAACGAAGGATATGAAGAATATACAGGAATTTTGGATGCCGATGATTATCTCGGATTAAATGGTGGTGGTACAAGCTATGGCTCGGGTAATTACTACATAGGGTTTTTAGGTACACCAAGTACAACAGGTTTATGGTGTTTACAAATTGGAGGACACCATGGAACGAATATATTCACTTATAATGGCGGGAAAATGACAGGAGGTACTCCAAATTTCCGTTCTACTGAACCATATCCTACATGGACATCTACCAATACGGGTAAAACTGTACAACCATTAGTCCAAGAAACAACAGCTTTTGCTAATTTCTTGAAAAGTTTGACTACCGCAGAATTAGCAACGGCAAAACGTGCTTCTGCTCAAAACGATTTAATTGCAGGGCCACAAAAAGATGCTGCCTTCCCGACTACTAGAACAGGTGTGAAAGCAGGAAATCTTACTACTGCACAGAAGGATTTATTGCTACTGGCCATAAAAACGTATGTAGATGAATTGGATGATAAGGCTGCTGTTGCCGTATTAGCAAAATATAAAGCAGAACTAGACGAAACCTATGTGTCGTATTATGGAGGAACAACAATGGCTGCTCAAGGAGATTATATCTTGATTGATGGCCCTAGTGTATGGATTGAATGGTCGATGCAGTCAGGAATAATTATCCGAAATAGTGTACATCCTCACTCGGTTTGGAGAGATAGACTTTCGGATTACGGAGCGAATTAAGTAGATTCAGTGATAATGTTGAATTTTGAATGTTAAATTTTGGATTTGAGTCCCCCGATATATTTAACCACATCGTTGATTAAAATTTGATAACTCCCTCTGCTGGACGGGATTTTTAAATCCCGTCCTTTATGGTAAATGATTTGTAGTCATTATTACCTTTTAAGAAAATTTACGCTTTATACATGTGTATTTAACAAGTTGTTTAAAATGAAATTAAAACAGATAAGTGCTGGCATAGTAGCTAGTTTGGTACTATTTTCCTTTATTCCTAAAAAGCCTAAATTGACTTTTCAACCACAACAATATGTTTCACAAACGCTCACTTATGAAGGCAAAA
>JARXAV010000227.1 GCA_029865665.1 Flectobacillus sp.
TAATCTGCGTATTAATGCGGGTTTGCGTTGGGCAACCTTTTCGTCGGGACAAGCCAGCTATGGAGGGTTAGAACCTCGGCTTTCTGTGGCATGGACACTTCCACGAGATTATGCCCTTAAAGCTTCGTATGCGACCATGAACCAGTTTGTACATCTATTGTCTAATACAGGAGTGGGCTTACCAACTGACCGTTGGGTACCAAGTACGGCAAGTGTGTTACCTCAGCAATCCCGGCAAATTGCGTTGGGGATGGCAAAAGACTTTCCCGAAAAAGGAATTACCTTGACTTTTGAGGGATATTACAAAACCATGAAAAATGTGGTTAATCTTCGAGAGGGTACGAGTTATTTGTTGGATGAAGACGGCTTATCAAGTTTGCTAGAAGGAGAAAAATCGAATGATTTGTGGCAAAAACAAATCACTCAAGGAACAAGCTGGTCGAATGGATATGAATTAATGATTCAGAAAAAAGTAGGGCGTTTCTCGGGCTGGTTGGGTTACACCCTTTCATGGACAAAACAACAAGACTCCAATCTAAACGGGGGTAAAGAATTTTGGGCTCATTACGACCGTCGCCATGATTTTTCTTTAGTCGGAATTTATAAAGCTAGTAAACGCCTAACGCTATCGGCAACATGGGTTTATGGTACAGGCAACGCCATTACCTTAGCTCAGTCTCGGTATCTTACATTTTCGAATCCTCCTGGTACTGCCTATCTGGAGACTCGTGGTGGTACGGCTTACGACTATGGTGAAAGGAATAGTTTTCGAGCGGCAGCCTACCACCGTTTAGATCTAAGTGTTCAGTTACACCGAAAAATGAAAAAAGGACACGAGCGAACGTGGGAATGGAGTATTTATAATGTCTATGGACAGAAAAATCCTTTCTTTTATGACTATGCGTCTAGGCAATTACCGAATGGACAAAGTGAAAAGTATTTGAAGCAATATTCTCTTTTTGGGTTTATTCCTTCGTTTAGTTACAGTTTTAAATTCTAAACTTAATTAGTCATGACAAAAATAGCATCTTACATATCTTTACTCCTGTTAGTGGTGACTCTTTTTTCTTGTGAAAAAGAAGTGGACGATATTGTTATACCTTATACAAAACAATTGGTCGTAGAGACTTATTTGTGTCCACAAGATTCGCTTATTCAAGTGCGTGTGACTAGTAACGAACCAAGTATCGGCATCGTGATAAACAGATTTGGAGTAGCCACTATGTCTATGTCCAATGCCTTAGTCATATTAAGCGATGGAGAACAGCGTAAAATTATTAAATTTAGTAAACGAAAACAAGTTTCTCCTTATTCATCAGAGGACAATTACTACTTGTATGGTTATTTTTTAAATACCAAAGAATTTCCTATTCGGGCAGGTAAAACGTACACCTTGACGGTTACTGCTCCAGATTATCCCGCCACGAAAGCGACCTGTACTGTACCCGAAAGTAAGGTAGATAAAGAGACTATTCAAATCATAAAAGGAAGCCTAGCAACAACGCAGTGGCATCCCAAATTGACGTGGAAGGATGTTAAGGGGGAGGAAAACTACTACAACATTAGCCTCTATTATACCTTTAAGACTGAATATAGAGGGCCAGATTTGAAAGGTGTATGGCAAATCGTGACGAGTGAAGCGGGTATATATCCTGCTCTTTTTGAGAGAGATGCCTACCTCTCTGATTATGGGTTAGACGGACAAGTCTTTACAAAGGAAGGAAGTGCCTATTATTATGACCAAGCCATCCCTGCGGATACAAGTTTTGGCTATGCAGTTGTAAGAGATCAGAAAATTGTTGCGAATGTCGCAGCCATTTCAAAAGAGTTTTATGCCTATCAAGTCAAACTCATCAAACAACGAGATTCACAGGGAAATCCTTTTGCCGAACCTGTTCAAGTAACGGGCAATATCGAAGGAGGACTTGGTTTCTTTGGTGCGTATAACCGAACGGAAGTTGTTCTTGATTTGAAGAAGTAGCAATTGGTAAAAAACGATTGAATACTTTATGTAAAAACCTCCATAAATCAAATTTTCCTAATCTGTTTAATCGACAGAACAAACGCTAAATGCTGATTCACTCCGAGATAATTTAGGAGTAAATCAGCATTTCTTTTAGATGTTTTCGCCATTTGCTTAGTAATGAGTACCTTTGTAGCCTAAAATTTATTCACAACGTCATGCTAAGAAGACCCCGTAGAAATCGCCAGTCAGCAGCTATTCGCTCGATGGTGGAAGAAACAACCTTATCTGTCAACGATTTCATTTATCCAATGTTTGTCATGGAAGGACAGAACCTGACTACCGAAGTAAAATCTATGCCCGGTATTTTTAGGTATTCGTTAGATAAATTGCTGGAAGAAATGGCTGTCGTACAAGATTTAGGCATTCGTTCCATTGCATTATTTCCTCAATTAGGAGAAGATAAAAAAGATAAAACGGCTTCTGAAAGCTATCGTCAAGGCAGTTTGTATTTAGAAGCAATCAATAAAATCAAGAATCAATTTCCAGACATTGCCATTATGAGCGATGTAGCGATGGATCCATACAGTGCCGATGGTCACGATGGGTATGTGGATGAAAAAGGAAATATCTTGAACGATGAAACCTTGCCTATTTTAGCCAAAATGGCAGTAGCTCAGGCTCAAGCAGGTGCCGACATCGTTGGCCCTTCGGATATGATGGACGGGCGTATTGAGTTCCTTCGTGATGCCTTGGATATCGAAGGTTTTAGTAACGTGAGTATCATGGCATATTCGGCAAAATATGCGTCTGCATTTTATGGTCCATTCCGTGATGCCCTCGATTCTGCTCCTAAATTTGGCGACAAGAAAACCTACCAAATGAATCCTGCCAATAGCCGTGAAGCCTTGCTTGAAGCTGAATTGGATTTTAATGAAGGAGCTGACTTTTTGATGGTGAAACCTGCTTTGGCTTATTTGGACATCATTAAATTACTGAACGATAACTTTACGATTCCTATTGCTGCCTATAACGTTTCGGGTGAATATGCGATGGTAAAAGCGGCCGCTCAAAATGGTTGGTTAGACGGTACTAAAACAATGGTAGAAAGTCTAACGTCTATCAAGCGTGCAGGAGCAAAAGTGATTTTGACGTATTTCGCTAAAGAATACGCTCAGTTATAGGGTACAGCGGGTTTTAACCCGTTGCAGTTACCTTAATCCCAACGGGTTAAAGCCCGTTGTACCCCATAGTATTGAGTTAATATACATTTAATTTCGATGGTTTCACAACCATCTATTCTTTCAGATATGACTGATCGTTATATGCAGCGAGGTGTTTCTGCCTCCAAAGAAGATGTCCACAAGGCCATCGAAAAGTTGGATAAAGGACTTTTTCCACAAGCATTTTGTAAAATTTCTCCCGATATGTTGGGCGGCGATGATGCTTATTGCAACATTATGCACGCAGACGGTGCAGGTACAAAATCGTCTTTAGCCTATCTTTATTGGAAAGAAACAGGTGATATTTCGGTTTGGAGAGGAATTGCTCAAGATGCTGTAGTGATGAATACCGACGATTTACTTTGCGTGGGTGCAACGGACAATATGTTGTTATCAAGCACGATTGGACGTAATAAAAACTTGATTCCTGGCGAAGTAATTGCTGAAATTATCAACGGCACCGAGGAGGTTCTTCAAATGTTACGTGATAATGGAATCGGTATTTGGAGTACAGGTGGAGAAACTGCCGACGTTGGTGATTTAGTACGTACCATCATCGTGGATTCAACGGTGGTTGCTCGTATGAAACGTGCCGATGTTATTTCAAACCATACTATCCAAGCAGGTGACGTAATTGTAGGTTTGGCTTCGGACGGACAAGCAAATTACGAAAAAGTATATAATGGCGGTATGGGAAGTAATGGCTTAACATCTGCTCGCCACGATGTGTTAGGACATTATTTAGCGACCAAATACGTAGAAAGTTTTGACCCTTCTGTTCCGAAAGAATTGGTATATAGCGGTTCTAAAAACTTAACGGAAGCAGTTGCTGGTACACCTTTAAACGTAGGACAATTGATTCTTTCGCCTACTCGTACTTACGCTCCTGTCGTAAAAGCTCTTTTAGAAGAATTACGCCCCGTAATTCATGGAATGGTACACTGTTCGGGCGGAGCTCAAACGAAAGTGTTACATTTTGTGGATAACTTACATATCATTAAGGATAATATGTTTGCATTACCTCCTTTATTCAAAATGATTCAGGAAGAAAGTGGCACTGATTTCAAAGAAATGTATAAAGTATTCAACATGGGACATCGTTTGGAAGTGTATTTAGCACCAGAACACGCTCAGACGTTGATTGATATTTCAAAATCGTTTGGAATTGATGCTCAAATCATCGGTAGAGTAGAAGCCGCTGAGAAAAAACAAGTAACGATTCAATCTGAATTTGGAACGTTTGTTTATTAAGCTGATTGAGTAAATCCATATTGAGAATTCTATTTTGTTCCCTTTAGCGGGTGACTTTAGTCGCCCACTAAAGGGAACAAATTGTTTAAATAAGGAAGCTGCTTAAACTTTCTAAAAAATATTATTCTTTGATTCATTCTTAGCCTTACTTTTTGTCTTGATACAAAAAGTAACAAAAAAATCAAGAATATATAAACTCGCTGCGCTCAAACAGTATATATTCATTGCTTACGCACATGGTTCTACGAAAGTTTAAACAGCTCATCAACAAATACAACATACCATGTACAAACACATCTTTTTTGACCTTGATCATACCCTTTGGGATCACAGTGAAAACTCTAAAATCGCTTTGGAAGAAGTATATGTACATTTTGATTTACATAGCATTGGTATTCCTTCAACTGCCCAGTTTCACCAGACCTTCAACGAAGTAAATCATAAACTATGGTTACAGTACGAACGTGGCTTAATTAATCAAGCAACCCTTCGTCACGACCGTTTTAGAATGGTATTTTCTAAATTGGGAGTAGATGACCATCGTTTGTGCGATGCCGTTTCGGATAAATATTTAGAAATTTCACCTCGGAAATCTGGATTACTACCTTACACTCAAGAGATTTTAGCCTATTTACGTCCCAAATATCCGCTGCATATTATTACCAACGGA
>JARXAV010000257.1 GCA_029865665.1 Flectobacillus sp.
ATCTCTGAACCAGGAGCTTTGATTGGTTTTGCTGGTCCACGTGTTATCCGTGAAACCATCGGTAAAGATTTGCCAAAAGGATTCCAAAGTGCAGAGTTCGTATTAGAACACGGTTTCTTAGACTTTATCGTTGACCGTAAAGATTTAAAAGATAAGCTTTCTTCCTTGTTAGCGATGTTGAAGTAATCAGCGAGTAATAAAATAATGTTGAATTTTGAATGTTAAATTTTGGATTTAAAACGCTTATAATTACGTTTTCATGAAAATTTAAGTTCAAATTGATTTGATCTATAAAAACCATCCACTTTTGAATTTATCAAAAGTGGATGGTTTTGTTTATATGCGTTTCTACTATATCTTGTGTCGTTATTTGTATCCTCACAAACAACCCCTCTATCAATAATTTGCAAAATAGTTGATACTACTTTAAGCCCAAAACCAACCTTCAATATGACTCTTATTGTTTATACCCTATTGCTATTTTTGTTAGTGATTTTATTTATCAACGTAACAGCAACAAAAAAGCAGAAAAAACTAAAGACTCTCATTCAAAATCAATGGGGCAAGGCAAAGATAGGAGAACCTTTCAACTTTGATTTTATCGAGCGATACTTCGTTAATAACGTTAAAGAAAAAACTTGTTTTCATCTCATCTCTGAATCAAGTATCCATGATCTAGATTTCCATGAAATTTTCAAATTTATTGATAGAACAACTTCTAAAATAGGGCAACAGTATCTTTACTATAAACTTAGAAATATCTCTAGTCACAAAGACCTTCTGATTTTCAATAATTTAGTAACGACTTTTTCAAAAAATAACGATTTAACTCTTGACTGTCAAATCGCATTACAGAAATTAAGTGGCTTCAAAACGTATTATTTAGAAAATTTAATTAGTAAGCAGCACCCCAAAAAGCCCACCTATTTTTGGGCTATCTTATTAATGGCATTGGCTCCCGTATTCATCATGATTATCTCAATCATAAATATAAAGTGCCTATTACTTTTATGTCCCGTCTTTTTTATCAACGCCGTTATTCATTACAAGAATAAAAATGATATCAGCTCTTACCTGTTGGGAGTAGCCGAACTCAATAAAGCTATTTCTACGGCTCAATTATTGAGTAAACGGAATGAATTGAGTAGTCATTTTTCGGACTTTAGCTTTCTTAACAACCTGCTAAAGATTAGACAAAGGGCTATTTTAATCAATTTAGAAAGTCAACTAGAGGGAGAGTTCATGATGATTTTTTGGGCGATATTGGAGTTAATAAAAATAATTTTTAATCTTGAAAGTATATTATTTGTTAGTTTCGTTAGACTGATTGTCGAACAAAAAGAAAGCTTACGTACTCTTTTTGAATATATTGGAGAGCTAGATTCTGCCATATCTGTTGCTTCGCTACGCAACGATTCACTACCTACGTGTCAACCATCATTTGAAAACACAAAAACAATCCAAATTAAAGATTTAATACATCCACTAATTGTAAATTGTGTTCCTAACAGCATTGACTTAAAAGATAAAAGTATGTTACTCACAGGCTCTAATATGTCAGGAAAGACTACTTTTATCAGAACACTCTCCATCAACAGTATTTTAGCTCAAACGATTTTCACTTGCTTTGCAACGTCTTATAATGCACCTTTCTGGAAGTTATATTCCTCCATCCGAATAACAGATAGTCTAGCAGATAAAACTAGTTATTACCTTGAAGAGGTATTAACCATCAAAGAGTTCATAGAAGCTTCTAAAGAACAAGGAAATTGTTTATTTGTGTTAGACGAGATATTAAAAGGCACGAATACCATTGAACGAATTTCAACGGCAAAAGCTATTTTATCGTTCTTGAATACCACTAATCATCATGTGTTTGTATCTACACATGACATAGAATTAGCCAATCTTCTTCAGGAGAAGAACTATGCTCTGTATCATTTCTGTGAAGAGGTTAGCGAAAACGGCGTCTTTTTTGATCATAAGTTAAAAATCGGAGAACTTACTAAGCGAAATGCCATCAGCATCATGGAATACTATGACTACCCTAGTGAGATTATTACAGATGCTAGAAATACAGAAAAAACATTTTTCTCGAAATCATAACCCAATATAAGCTATGAGTTATCCTCTGCCACTATTTGTACTTTCACAAACACCCCCTTGCATATTAATTTGAGAAATAATTGATACGATAATGTCAGAGGAGACTGTAACAATGGCAGAACAAATAGTCTAAATCTATTTTAGTATTCGGTCATGTACCGTAAGGGAGGTTGGTAATGTATTATAGATAGGCTTCTTCCGTTGCTTGTGAAGACACTGACAACAGAAGAAGACGAACGAAAAATTCCCCCTCTGGGGGTTAGGGGGCTTTGTAAACCAAACGTCTATTATCTCCAATCATTTCTGCATTTAGTAGGACTTGGTTTTGAATGAATGGGGCGGCAATACCTTTACCCAAGGGTGTTTGACTTTGATATACGTGTGCTTCGTCCCAAAGTCCTTTTTCCAGAAACGTATTGAGTAAGGTTGTTCCTCCTTCTACGATGAGCGAGGTAATTTTTCGTTGATATAAATCAGCTATCAGGCTTTCTAATAAGTCTTTTTCCTCCGAAAGTTGAATCCAATGGTGTTTACCTTCTTGCTTGGTTTCTTTGAGATTATAACATAAGGTACTGCTTTCATCGTCAAAAAAACGAGATTGGGGCGACAAACGAAGTTCTTTGTCAAGGATAACTCGGACAGGGTTTTTACCCGTCCAAAAGCGAGTGGTTAAACTCGGATTGTCGTACTGAGCGGTGTTTGTCCCCACCATAATGGCATCTTCTTCCGAACGCATTTTATGTACCCAACGTCGTGATAAGGCATTGGAAATCTGAATGGCTTCGTAGTTTTCTTTAGCAATCAATCCGTCGGATGACATTGCCCATTTGAGGATAATGTAAGGACGTTTTTTTTCAAAAAAGGTAAAAAAGCGTTTGTTTATTTCTCTTCCAACTTCGGCTAATAGCCCCGTTTCGACCTCAATTCCTGCGTCTTTGAGTTTCTGAATACCTTTTCCTGCCACCAAAGGATTGGGGTCGTCGTTACAAATAACCACTCTTTTTAGCTGATGTTTTACCAACAAATCGGCACAAGGAGGCGTTTTGCCAAAGTGCGAACAAGGTTCTAAGGTTACATAAGCCGTTGCTTCGTTTAAGACTGACTTGTCTTTAACCGATGCTACGGCATTTACCTCTGCATGAGGTTGTCCATAACGTTCATGCCATCCTTCTCCAATAATACGGTTTTCGTGTACAATCACACAGCCCACCATCGGATTAGGTGATACCGTTCCTGCTCCTAATTTTGCCAACGCCAACGCACGTTGCATATAGTGTATATCTACGTTCATGATATTTTGTTGGGATGTTGAATTTTGAATGTTAAATTTTGGATTTAAGATTCTGGATATTAGATAATTAAATAGAAATAAATTTAACATTAGCTATTGCCTCCGTTATTGTAAGTACCTAATAGCCAATGTTGAAAAATTCAACATCCAGCATTCAAAATTTAACATTATTACGTTTTGATTTTCATTTGCCTCTGTTTCTTCGCAAACTTGATGCCTTATGATATGTGCTACATATCCTATAAATTTGTATAAAAACGAAATTCATGGCTTTAAGCATTCCTTATACCGCAAAAACACTCCTCCAAGAAATCGTGTCCGAAGTTAGTACGGTTTACGAAGAAAACGAAGCAAAAGCAATTGCCTATTTGTTGGTGGAGCATTTTTGTGGCATTACCAAGATGGATATTTTACTGAATAATCCAGTAACAACCACCGTCGATTGGTCTCCTATCCTATCCCGTATCAAGGCTCAAGAACCTGTCCAGTACCTTATTGGGGAAACTGAATTTTATGGGCGGATGTTCTCAGTAAGTCAAGCAACCTTAATTCCTAGACCAGAAACGGAAGAGTTGGTAGCCTACGTTTGTAATCATGCGATTGCTCAAGAAGCTCGCACAGTGTTAGACATTGGCACGGGTTCGGGGTGTATTGCCATCTCGCTTGCCTGCGAACTTCCACAAGCTCAGGTCTATGCCTACGACGTGTCGGAAGTTGCCCTCGCTATGGCAAAGCAGAACGCTCTTCGTAACGATGTTTCCGTTAACTTTGAACAGCATGATATTTTACAAACAAAAACGTTAACACCTAGTTCATTTGATATAATCGTCAGTAATCCACCTTATGTAAAGGAGGAAGAAATGGAGACGATGAAGCAAAATGTGCTAGATTACGAACCGTATTTAGCCTTGTTTGTAAGCAATGACAATCCCTTACTTTTTTACAAAGTCATTGCTCATTTAGCGGGAAAACACCTACGTCCGAATGGGCTGTGTATGGTAGAAATCAACGAGCAATTGGGACAAGAAACAGTCGCTTTATTCACAGCAGAATTTTATGACATTGAAGTAATTAAAGACCTTTTTGGAAAAGACCGCTTCGTGAAGGCGGTGAAGAAATAAGGAAAAAAAGAGAACATACGCACCATGAAACTACCCAGTCGATATACCTATCCGTCGCCTAGTTTTGCTCCTTATTGGAAAACAGGACGAGGCGTAAACCTACTGCATAAGTTGCCTAACCTACCTTCTGAAAAAACTATCAAAGAAGCTGCAAGCCAGCTTTGGGAAAAAGATATTTTGGCAGATAAGGTCGTGGAAGAACTCTTTACTTCGGTAAATTTCAAAGACGTAAAAAGTATCTTAGACCAAGCTCTTTCAGCAAGATTAAACAATCCAGAAACCGTTCCTACCAGTTTACAAAATCTGTTAGCAGAAGTACATCAAACGCCCGAATGGCTCAACGAAGAGTTACTCGAAAAGGGTGCGTACTTTTGCCGAAGAAGTGGAGCATTGGGCTTGATTGTCTTGCGTAATTACTGTTTAATGGGTGGTTATGAATCCTCTGCCATTAATAAGCCCCTTATTTATACGGGTGCATTGAAAAAAGGGGCATCCAAACGCATGGCCGAAACGGTAGAATTTTGGATTGAAGTAACCGATAAAAATGCCCTCCAGAAAAGTAATCAGGGTTTTAAAAGTGCCATCACTTTACGCATCATGCACGCTCTGGCAAGGGTGTATATTCAAAAAGTACCTACTTGGGAAACCAACACGTGGGGCATTCCCTTGAATCAGGCGGACATGGTGGCGACTAATCTGGGCTTTTCGTTGGTCTTTCTCGAAGGCTTACGAGCAGTAGGATTTAGACCTAGTTCGGAGGAAGTAAAAGGGCTTTTTCACTTCTGGAAATACATCGGTTTTTTAATCGGGATTCCTGCTGAACTGTTGCCCAACACCGAAGAACAAGCCATTGAAGCCCTCTACAAATGGACAATGACCCAACCAGCAGCCGACGAAGACACCAAAGCCTTAGCCCATTCGTTAATGCTTGTACCCTTGTATACGCCCTTTCGGTTCTATTGGCAACGGGTTTTATTGATGAAAATAAATCTTGGTTTTAATCACTTCTTTTTAGGCAAGCGGGCTTGTACAACGATGGGACTTCCGAACACGCCGCTGAAATATTTTCCTTATTTTGTCAAAAGTATTAAACGGTGTCAGGAAGTTTTTATCAAACGTAGTCAGCGATATTATGCTGTTTCAGAAGCGAAAGAACGCAAAGAACAAGTGTTTATCAAAGACCGCTTTTTGGAGGAAATTAAACGAATGGAGCGTAAAAGTATAGGAGTTTAAGGTTTATGAGTTTAATTACCCCGACTAATTGACCACATAGAGTCATAGAAATCATAGTTCTTTTAGGGTGCGACTGAAGTCGCACCCTAAAAGAAAAACCGCCAACAAGAAAATTCTTATTGGCGGTTAGACTTTGAAACAATTTCAAATAGGAATGTGTAATTTTCATCCAAAATTTTACATCATTCCCTAATATGCTCTTACTTCGATTCCTTTCATAAAGTTCACGAAGGCTTTATTTACTACTTTATTCCCTCCTGGTGTTGGGAAGTTTCCTGTGAAGTACCAGTCACCTAAATGGTCAGGACAAGCTTTATGAAGACTGTCAACTGTTTGATAAACAATCGCTAATTCAGCTTTCAAGTCTTTTGGTTTCACAATTTCAGCCACTTTTTCAGAGATTTCTTCTACTGAGAATGGTTCATAAATTGCTTTTACAAAGTTCTCCGAATGAGCTGTATCGTTTTCAATTGCTTCTACACAACGAGCCATTACTGTGTCTAAAACGTCTTCCATTCCTCTTTCCATTAACAACTCATAGGCAGCACGGAAAGCAACAAACTCCTTCATTCTCGACATATCAATACCGTAGCAGTCAGGATAACGGATTTGTGGAGCAGAAGAAACAATAACAATTTTCTTAGGTCCTAACTTATCCAATAACTTCAAGATACTACGCTCAAGCGTTGTTCCACGTACAATAGAGTCATCAATCAAGACCACGTTATCAACACCTTTTTTGATTACCTCATAAGTCGTGTCATACACGTGAGCAACCATATCATTACGGTCGGCATCATTTGTGATGAAAGTTCTTAATTTCACATCTTTTGAAATTAATTTCTCCACTCTTGGTCGGAAGTTCAATAACTCCTCCAAATTCATGTCATGAGCTATCCCTTCAATAATCGCATTCTTACGCTCTTTAGCCAAGTGATCTTCCAACCCTTCAATCATTCCTAAGAAAGCCGTTTCTGCCGTGTTAGGAATATACGAGAACACCGTGTTTTTTAAATCGTGATTCACTTCTTCTAATACTTGAGGAATAATCTGACGACCTAATTTTTTACGTTCTGAATAAATATCTGGATCAGAAGCACGAGAGAAATAAATACGTTCGAAGCTACACGATTTCTTTTCGATGGCATCGATGAATTTTTTCTCCGAATACGTTCCTTTTTTATCAATGATTAAGGCATGACCAGGTTGAATTTCCTGAATATCCTCATAATTGCAATTAAAACTTGTTTTGATAGCCTGTTTTTCAGAAGCAACTACAACCACTTCGTCATCGGCATACCAGAAAGCAGGACGGATACCCGCTGGGTCACGAGCCACAAAACTCGCTCCATGTCCAGTGATACCACACATCGCATAACCACCATCAAAATCACGGCAAGAACGTTGTAACACACGTTGCAAATCAATATTATCTTCAATTACATCTGATAATTCTGGATTTTCATACGAATGTTTATGAAACTCGAACTGACGTTGGTTTTCTTCGTCCAAGAAATGGCCGATTTTTTCCATTACCGTCACCGTATCGGTTTTTTCTTTTGGATGCTGTCCTAAAGAAACTAATTTGCTGTATAATTCTTCCACATTGGTCATGTTGAAGTTACCAGCTACCACTAAGTTTCTACTTCTCCAGTTACTCTGACGTAACATAGGGTGACAGTTTTCAATCTCATTTTGACCATGCGTTCCGTAGCGTAAGTGTCCCAAAAGAACTTCGCCTGAGAAAGCAATGTTTTCTTGAATCCACTTGGCATCTTTCGCCTTGTCTTTGTGGTTTTTTAAGCTCTTTCTGAACTTTCGGTGAATCTTCGAGAAAATATCAGGCACTGCATTTTGTTCCACGGAACGATAGCGACTGATGTAACGATGCCCTGGAGGTACATCCAACTTGATGTTGGCAACTCCTGCACCATCTTGTCCTCTGTTCACTTGTTTCTCCATCATTAGATAGAGCTTGTTGATGCCGTATAAGGGCGTTCCGTACTTATTAATGTAGTACTGATAGTCTTTCCTTAGACGGATTAGTGCTATACCGCACTCGTGTTTAATTGCGTCAGACATGACCTTTGTTTATAGTTTTTGTGTCCGAGAGTTTATCTCTGAACTACGATTTCCTTCACTTTCAAGCAACCTTACTCTAACAAACTAAGATTCAATAAGTTAACCAAAACCAGTAATTTGAAAAACAGAACTCTGTAACCAATGCTTTATAATTCAAGTGGTTTCATAATTGTTTCGCAATAAAAATAGATTAAATATGGGTAAAAGACGGGTTAACTTTCGGTAAACAAAATTAGACACATTTAGGGGACTAATCAAAGAACTTTCGATTCATATTTTAATACAAAGTGTGTCTAACACTACAGATGCTAATTTACTTATATTTTATCTTTAAAAACTTACAGAATCGCTATTATATCTAACAACCAACCCGCCTTAAAGAAAAGTAGTAATAATGGAGCTACTAATATGGTAGCAAACACATATTCTTGTACACTTAGTTCAATTTGAGTATTTTCTTCTATACTTTTTGGTGTTTTCATAAACATATAGAAGGGCATCTTTAAGTAAAAATACAGTGATACAGCCGTATTTAGCAAACCAAAAACAAACAGAATTAGCAACGCTTGATTACCCGAATGTTGATAACTTTCCCAAAGAGCAGAAAAAATGCTAAACTTTGCCATAAATCCAGCCGTTGGTGGTAGCCCTGCCAACGAAATCATTACGACTAAAAGAAGAATTCCAGCATAAGGAAATACTCGTCCTAAACCCGCAAAATCTTCCATATTTTTAATCAGTTTTGACTCCTCAGGATTCCACGTTTTGGCTAGTTGACTACGTTCTAGTAAATCAATTAAATAAAACGCTGCCAAATTTGTAAAAAGATATACGACTAAATAGAAGACGATACTTTTTATGCCTAATTCTGACAAAATCGCTAAGGCAATCAACATCATTCCTGAGTGGGCAATGGTTGAATAAGCCAATAATCGTTTTGCATTATTTTGCCATAATGCCGAGAAATTTCCAAAAGTGATGGTCGCCATTGCTATCACAGCAGTGATGGTTTGTAAGCTAATGGGAATTACAAAATAAAAACGTAGGAGTAGCAAAAATGTTGCTATTTTGGGAGCAGTTGAGAAAAATGCCACAATCGGACTCGGAGCT
>JARXAV010000244.1 GCA_029865665.1 Flectobacillus sp.
TTGGGGAGATACCGTGTTGCTAATGGATTTACTATCGCAAGCCCAAATTAATAAAAGGACTATGGTCTGAATGATTAATCTCATATTAGTTGAATAGATAACCTATGTTGAAATAAGGGAAAGAAATCGCAATCGTTAATAGATTGCCTACAAGTTTAAGGGAGTGTGAGAAAGTTCGAAGTCGCTACTGTATTTCGTAACTTGAGAAATGCCCAACGAATATATCTCAACTAAAATGTAAAAGAATATTGTTTGGCGTAACTCGCTACTTTTTACACATCCCCTAATAACTTGTAGGCAGAGGTAAGGATTAGTAATTAGGATTCTGTTTAATTTTTGTATTTTCTAATTCTTTGTACGGAATCGGTAATACTTCATTTTTACCTGCTTTAAACCCTTTATTCGCTAACGTAGTTGCTGCTTTTCCAGTTCTTACAAGGTCAAACCAACGATGACCTTCGCAAGCAAGTTCTAAACGGCGTTCGTTTGCAATGGCGTTTAACGAAACAGGAACTGAAGGTAAACCAACCCGTGTACGCACTGCATCCAAAAGTGCCTGAGCTCTTGCTCCAGTTCCACCTAATGCTTCCGCTTCCATCAAATACGTATCTGCTAATCTGATTAGGTAAGAATTTTGACTAAAATTTAATTCCGTATTTCCCAAGCCCGTTGATACGTCAGACTGTTTTGGCATAAACTTATTGATAAAATAGCCAGTGTCTTGATATGCAGGAATATAATTGATTTGTTTAGCAGCCTTCAAAGCCTTTGCATCTAGGATAGTAGCGGCAAAACGAGGGTCATTTTTCAAGGCATCATACAAATCTTGTGTAACAGGGTTGAAAGACCAGCCTCCAGAATAGTAGGCTGGTGCAGTTGAACCTGCGGGTCTTGTTAATGTTCGTGGCCCAATCATCTGAACAACCGTATTGCCTTCGTCTGTATCTGACCCCCAGTTTCCCCAACCAGCATTACTTGCACTGGTGTGGGCAACTTGTAAGATAGATTCACTGTTGAACTTGTTAGCAAAAATCCATAGGTCTCCAAAATTGCTTAATAATTTGTAGCCATAAGGGTTTGTGCCACCTGGCGTTCCGTTAACGATTGCCAATTGTGTTGCTGCCTCAGCCAACTTATTGTCGTATAGATATACTTTACCTAAAAGAGCTTGTGCTGCACCTTTTGTTAAACGTCCTGCTTCGTTGGCAGGCACTGTATTGGGTAGTACAGGAATGGCTTCGCTCAAGTCTTTCTCAATCTGAGCATAAACAGCCGATGACTCAGCTTGAACAACGTTGTAAATTTCAGACGAAGCAAGAGGGCTAACAATCAAAGGGATGTTCTTGAACAACCTTACTAAATTAAAATAATACAATGCTCTCAATGCTTTTGCTTCTCCTGTATAGCGAGCTTTTAGCGAAGCATCCATTGGAATATTCGTCAATTTAGATAGCAGAAAATTAGCTCTAAAAACACCTTGATAGTGGTCTCCCCAAAAGCTTGAAGGTACAGTTGTTGGGCTAATGCTATAGTTGGAAAAGCTCTGTAAACCCATTCCATCAGTAGCACCGCCACCACCAGCGACGTTATCGTCCGAGCCAGCATTGAGCATGGTTATCATATTCTCGAAACCACCAGAGTTTTTTCTCATGATGTCATAAACTGCCACTAATCCAGAGAAAGCTTCAGATTGATTGGTATAATAACTTGCTTCTAAACTACTTCCTTTTGGAAGTACTTCTAAGTAACCAGAGTTACACGAAGTGAGTACAGATGTGGCTATTGCAACGAGTGTATATTTGAATGTATTTCTTTTCATCTTTCTTTAAATTTTACCTTAGAATTTTAGATTAGCACCAAATTGAAGAGAACGTGCTTGAGGATAATAACCTCGATCAATACCGAAAATACTGCCTCCAATTTCTGGATCATAACCCGAATAATTGGTTAGCGTCAGTAGGTTTTCAGCCGTTACGAACAGTCGTAATTTACTCGCTCCAATTTTACTCACGAGTTTATTCGGCAACGTATAACCTAGTTGAATGATTTTAAAGCGAACATAGCTGCCGTCTTCTAAATAAAAATCAGAAGGCTTGCCAAAGTTGCCGTTCGTGTCATTATTGGTTAGGCGAGGATAATCGTTAGAAGTTCCTTCGCCTGTCCAACGACTAAGTACTTTTGTTTGATAATTGGCATTCAGAATATCTAAACGACGAAGTCCTTGGAAAATCTTATTTCCGCCAGAAGCCTGAGCAAAAATCATACAATCGAAGTTTTTATAATCCATATTGACCGTTAAACCGATGGTATATTTTGGTAATCCATTGCCCAAGAATGTCCTGTCGTTATCATTAATTGTTCCGTTACCATCTGTATCTACCCATCTGAAATCACCAGGTTTCGCATTAGGTTGAATAACGTTGCCCTCAGCCGATTTGTACGCATTTACCTCAGCAGCATTTTGGAAAATACCAGCTGTTTGGAATCCGAAGAAAGCATTGTAAGGTTGACCAACTTGTGTTCTCGTAATAGAACCCATTGACTGAAAACCTGCTGCTCCTGAAGTAATAAAATTGATACCATTACCCAAATACGTTACTTCGTTTTTCAAGAAGGAAACGTTTCCGTTTGCTGAAAAATTAAAATCACCGAAGCGTTTTCTATAGCTAAGTTCGATTTCAACGCCTCTGTTTTCCATATCAGCAACATTACCAACGGGGCTACTTGTTGCACCCACGTACCCTGGCAAATTAATGGTTTGTAAGATGCCAGAAGTCTTTTTGCGATATACTTCTAAGGTTAAAGTCAGGTTGTTTAATAAGGTCGCATCAATCCCGATGTTGGTTTGTGCTGTTTCTTCCCATTTTAAATCAGGATTGGAAGGTGCACTAGGGCTAGATCCTGTTGAAATATCGACACCGCCTGTTCCGTAAGTATAGTTTCTACCGCCTACGATTGTCGATAAGTAACCAAAGTTAAGAATGGCATCGTTTCCTGTAACGCCGTATCCACCTCTCACTTTCAAGGATTTTACCCATTTGTTTTCTTTCCAGAATCCTTCATTTGAGACAACCCAGCCAGCAGAGAAAGATGGGAAAATACCATATTGATTATTTCCTCCGAATCGAGAAGACCCATCTCTACGAATGATTCCAGTGAATAAATATTTTTCTTTGAAATCATACGTTAGACGACTGAACAAGGAGGTAACACGGTGTTCTGTACCTGTATAAGCACTACCAGTACGTTGTGCCGCTGGAAGGGAGAAGTTGAAAGAGGCATCATCGTAGGTATTTACAGGTAAGTCTGAATAAGTAATACCTGTACCACTTGAGATATTATCAATGTAAAGTCCTTGTCCTACTAAGGCACTTACATGATGCTGTTGTATGTTTTTTGAATAGATAGCTGTATTTTCAAGATTCCAGCCTAATCCAGTATTCGAGCCTCTGCTTAGGGTATTTTTTGTAGCACCCGTAGTCGCACTCAAATAGTACTTTGGAGTAAAGAAATCGCCACCCCAATACGATAATTTTGCCCCTATGGTACTCTTAAATTTAAGGTTTGTGACAGGAGTTACTTCAAGAAAAGCATTTCCTACAAAATCATCTGAAGAGTCAAAATTACCTAAGCGTATTTTTTGATATGCAATTGGGTTGGTCATTTCTTGTCCAACAATAGAGGAGATTCCGTATGGTCTGCCTTCACTATCTCTCAATACAGGATTACTCGTATAGATAGAGGAGGCCGCAGCAACTGGGTCTGTTACTACCAAAGAAGTGATGGGGTCTAAGTTAATAGCTGAACTCAAAGGACCTCCAAATTCACTGTTTGTATTACCTAATCCAACTGTTTTTTGGTGTGAATAGGCTAGTGTTTGTCCCAGTGTCACATACTTAGAAAGCTTGTGAGTAGAATTCAAACGCATATTATCTCTACGATATGACGATATGTCTTTCAGAACAATACCTTCTTGGCTCTGCGTTCCTACCGAGAGGAAGAAGCTAGAAATGTCATTTCCACCGCTGATACTTAATTCGTGGTTAGAACGCTTAGCACTGTTGTTGAAAATGGCTGCTTGCCAATCTGTTCCTGTACCTAGTGAAGCTGGATTGGGAAAAAGAGCCGCACCACCTGCCGCTTGTGACTTTTCGTTCATAATCATCCCGTATTCGGCAGCATTCAGTAAATTTAACTGTTTGGCAGGAGCGGAGGAACCCACAAAACCAGTATAGTTCACCGTAAGTTTTCCTGATTTTCCTTTTTTGGTAGATACTAAAATTACGCCTGAAGCAGCTCTAGCTCCATAAATTGCTAAAGATGCTGCATCTTTTAGGACTTCGATGGACTCAATGTCTGACTGGTTAATGAAACCGATTCCACCATTGTCAATAATTACTCCATCGACCACCCAAAGAGGGTTGTTGCCCCCATAAGTATCGAAGGTCGTAAGTCCACGTACTCGTACTGTTGAAGACGACCCTGGTTGACCCGCATTTGCAGAAATAGTTACACCAGATACACGTCCTTGAAGTGCCGTTTCGATACGTCCATTAGGAAGATTTTCGAGGTCTTTGGCTTTAACACTTGAGATAGCTCCCGTCACGACACTTTTCTTTTGAGTTCCGTAACCAACTACGACAACCTCATTCAAATCCTTTATTTCTTCTTCTAAAGCTACATTCATCGAAGAAGTTTTTCCAACCACTTTTTCAATCGATTTGTAACCAACAAATGAGAATACCAGTACATCGCTTGTTTTTGCATTCAGTTGGAATTCGCCTAAGGAGTTAGAAATCGTACCTTTTGTTGCATTTTTTACTTTGATGGAAACGCCAGCTAGGGGAGTGCTAAGGGTTGCATCAATTACTTTTCCACGTACTTCTACTGACTGTCCAAGAACAGAGAGCGTACCCATACTCAGTAACAATAAACATAAGTAATGTTTAAATTTCATACACTTTTTAAGATTATAAATTTTGGATAAACAACTGGTTAATGAACCACTTTTAAAAACGATAATCAGTCATGTCATTTTTTTGTGCTTTCAAAAACCGAGAGCAATATTAGTTCAAGTCTGAGGTAGAATAGAAAAAGTAGCATACACTTCAATTACGTTTACGCTTAAAAATCAATACGTTACCTATACTTTTATTCTTATATGTAATTCGTTATCAATAGATTAACCCCATAATACGATATAAATATTTACACATATAATTGTATGTTTGTACCTTGTTAAGGTATAATCCTATTGACATTCAGAAAATGATAAAAGGTAGTCTCATTCTTATTAAAGGTTTTCTAATCTTATTGATTCAATTATTGTGCTTTGGATTGACCACAGCACAGTTCCGTTATTCGGCAGTCCGACAGCATCATTTTGGTAGTACGAAACCAGCTATTTTAAGTTTTACGAAAAGTGACTTTCAAAGTGATTCTCACTTTAATGTAGCATGTGAAGCAAATGATGGGACGATGTTATTTGGTAACTTCGATGGGGCTGTCAGTTACGATGGGCATAATTGGAGAAAAATATTTTTACCTAATAATTCTTCCATTTATAGTCTTGTGAAATCTAAGAATGGTGAAATTTATGCTGGAGGGTATAATGATTTTGGCGTGCTTAAAAAAGACCAATATGGTAAGTATGTGTTTCATTCAATGGTGAATCAGTTGAAGTTATCCAATAGAAATTTTGAAACCATTTGGAGAATCCATTGTATCGGGAGTCAAGTGATATTTATGTCCTATAATGAGTTAATCGTTGTCAATAAAGGGGTAGCCACGATTATTCGAGCTCCCAAAAGTTTCTTGTATGGCAGTCAAATCGGGAATTCATATTTTATTCAAGATTCAGAGAAGGGTATTTTATCATTAAACCTAGTCACTAAGAAATTGGAGCCTGCTTTTTCTGATAATTATTTTAATAATGAAATCACCTCTGCTCTATTACCAACACAAAACCCACTTGAAATACTGATAATGACTCGTAGTGGGAAAATATTTTTAGGAAATATACAAACCAGAAAAGTCGTAAAAGTAAAGGAAGTATTTGCCGAAAACGATAATGATCAGTTGAATTGTGGTATTCAAAAAGAGGGTAATCGGTATTTACTCGGAACACTCAGCACTAAACTACTGTGGTACGATTTGGGGAAGAATCAGATTTCCTCGAATGCAGATTTCCAAAACGTAATCAAGAATAATCCCATCATTGACCTCTTCGTAACGTTCAAAGGTAATCTCTGGATTTTGGAGAATAATGGTCTAAATTTCTTTAGCTACAATTCAACGTACCAGAATATTTTTGATAAGGCTTCTGTGTTTGATATTTTGATAAAGAATAAAAAAATCTACTTAGCAACTAACCAAGGGATATTTTATGCTGACGTACCACAAGAAATCATGAGTGATCAATATGATTTTAAGCCAATCCCAAAATCAAAGGGGCAGGCGTGGATGATTCAATGTTTTGATGATGACATCATCGCTTCACACAACAATGGACTCTTAAAAATACGGGATAACGGCTTTGAAAACATTTCAACTCAATCGGGTTTTTGGAAACTAACACCCATCCCGAATAAAGTAGGCTGGTATTTGGGATCAAATTATAACGGACTTTTTCTTGTTAAAAAACAGAATGGACAATGGATGATTCGCAATAAAATTGAAGGATTCAACGAGTCAACACGAGACATTGCACCTGATAGTCATCCTAACACTTATTGGGTTTGTCATGGTTACAAAGGGGTTTTCCGAATTAGAATAGACAGCGATTATCAGCGAGTAGAAGCGGTTGAACACTATACGAACACCAACGGATTTGTTTCCCCTTTCAATATCAATGTACATAACTATCAAGGTAAAGCAATTTTTACGACTAACACGGGGATTTATCAATTTGATGAAACTACCAATTCATTTGTATTACATCACTCATTAAATAAGATTCTGAATCCTCAAAAGAATGTAAGAAAGATTATTGAAACAAAAGATAAAATATGGGCAATTGAAGATGATGAGTTAGGTTATTTTACCGAAAAGAATCCAACTTTTGAGAAAAATATCTTTCTTAATTTGAAAGGTACATACAACAAAAGTATGGAAAGCATTTTGCCTTTTGGGACACATCAAGTATTTGTAGGAACACATAATGGACTCTTCCTCTATGACACTCAAGTACCCAAACAGCCTCGCCAACCCCTTACTCAAATTAGTCGAATGTCCTATTTAAGTAATCAAGTAGAGGAGGAGTTACCCATTAATAACAGTCATGAATTACTTCTCCCCAACGGAGCAGAGGTGGTTCGTATAGAATTTGCTGTACCCTTGTTGATTTCCAATATAGGTATTCAATATCGATATAAGCTTGAGAATACTGATAACGATTGGTCTAATTGGACGAGTAATTCATTTAAAGAATATACCAATCTAACTCCAGGGAATTATGTATTTTTAGTAGAGGCAAGAAACCTATTGGGAGTACAAGCAACGGAAGCGAAAATCAAGTTTACCATAAAGCCCAAATGGTACCAAACCACCATTGCTTATTTCATTTACGTCATTCTCTGTATGCTGCTCTTGAAATACGTTTATCTATTTATCAAGCAACGTTTTGAAGAAGAGCATCTTAAAACAAGAAACGAAATCGAGAAATCAAAAAAACTAGTCGAATTAGAACTAGAGCAACTTAAACTCAAAGAAGATAAAGCCCAGATTTACAAATATTCAGAAGCGTTAGACAGAGACATTATCTTAAAAAGTAAAGAACTGGCCAATTACACCCTACTACTAAGCCAGAAAACCGATATTTTTCAAGAAATGAAAACGGATTTACAAGAACTTAAATCCATGTTGAGAAGCGATGAATCGAAAAAGAAGTTATTAGAGATTTACAAAAAGTTAAATGCCCAGAAAATAGGAAACGATTTCATAGAGATTTTTGATGTCAATTTTGAGAAAGTAAATCACGAGTTTTTTCAGAAACTCAAACAACTTAGTCCAGAGTTATCTCAACGAGAACTTCGTCTTTGTGCCTTCGTAAAAATGAATTTTAGTAACAAACAAATTTCGCCACTGTTAGGCATTTCAGCGAGAGGAGTTGAGACTGCCAGATTAAAAATACGTAAAAAGTTGCATGTTCCTCATGAAGAAACGCTAAGTGCTTTCTTGGAGAAACTTGTCTGAAAGGTTCAATAGTAAACCTTTTTCACGGAAGGTTAACCTTAGATACTGTCCTCTATTTTGTATATTATGACTTCACCCAACGATTTATTTGGGTGAATTTTAAAAAAAATGTCTTTTTTTTAATTTGATTTTTTCCGTATTACAATTCTGAGATTTTAAAATAGAGCAAGAGTCTTTCTCCCTAATAATCAAGGCGTAACCCTTTTGTTTTGAATGGTGTTAAAGCGTATTAATTTTATTTAATTATCTGGTTTTCAGTTGTTTGTATTTTTATGTTGTTTGCTTTATATTCTTAAAATTATATAAATTTGTCATGCTAAAATGCTATCTGGATGCTTTAGTTGCAAATTGTTGTGAGCAGAAATAATAAAGGACGTGGTTATTATGTATCGCTCAAATCGGATTATAATTTTTGAATTTAATGTTAAACAACTATCCAAATGAAAATTAAAGATGCTATTATATTCACGGTGCTCTCAATACTTTTTTTGTTTACGCTCACGCTGTTGTCTTCATGTAAATTAGAAGAACCAAATGCTGAGCTTACTTCGACGGCGAGTAGTCGTGGCCAGAGAGTGGGACAGGGGTCAAATCAAGTTGTACAGGTTTGGGAAACGACTCCTAACAAAACAAAATTACTTCAAAAGCAATTAGACGTTAGCTTTAGTTCTGATGGTGGGGATTATCCGACAACTATCACAGTAGATGAAACAAATGTTTCACAAGGGATTGATGGTTTTGGTTACACGCTTTCGGGAGGTAGTGCTATGCTAATTAATCAGATGGCTGCTGCGGATCAAGACAGATTGTTAGACGAGCTTTATAAACCAGGTACAGACCAACTTGGTGTGAGTTATTTACGTATTAGTATTGGTGCTTCCGATTTGAGTTCAAATCGATATACTTACGATGAAGTTCCTTCTGGGCAAACCGATATGAGTTTAGCCAAGTTCAATTTTAATCAACCTGAAACAATAGCATTGATTAATATAATCAAGAAAATATTGCAAAGAAACCCTACTATTAAAATATTAGCGACACCTTGGACAGCACCCATTTGGATGAAAGAAAATGTATGGCGTTACGATGGTTATGGAGGTGGCCACTTGAATCCAGCATATTACGATGTTTATGCTTCATATTTTGTAAAATATATTCAGGCGATGAAAAATCAGGGGATTACGATTGATGCAATTACGCCTCAAAATGAACCTTTGAACTATGATAATGATCCGAGTATGTATATGTCCGCAAATGAGCAGATTAACTTTATCAAAAACAATCTTGGACCAAAATTCTTTGATAATGGCATAACTACAAAAATCATTTGCTTTGATCATAACGCAGATACCATTGGTTCTCAATATGCTACATCGGTTATAAATGATTTAGGTGCTTCAAAATATGTAGATGGTTCTGCATTTCATTTGTATGGTGGAGATATAAATAATATGTCAATTGTTCATAATGCAAACCCAAACAAGAATGTCTATTTTACGGAACAATATGTAGGAGGTGCAAGTAATTTTGGCAATGATTTGAATTGGCATATTAATAACGTTATTATAGGCTCAATCAGAAATTGGAGTCGTAATGCTTTAAATTGGAATTTAGCAGCAAACCCAAGTTTAGAGCCACATACACCGGGTGGCTGTGTTGATTGTTTGGGTGCAATAACAATTTCAGGAAATTCGTACATTCGAAATACTCCTTACTATATCATTGGTCATGCCTCAAAATTTGTACGCCCAGGAGCTGTAAGAATTGCTTCAAATATTTCGGGAACAATCAATAATGTAGCCTTTAGAAATGAAGATGGAAGTAAAGTGTTGTTGGTTGTTAATAATGGATCAACCAGCCAAACAATTAAAGTAAAATGGGAAGGTCGGGCATTTTATTATGCAATAGCTGCAGGTTCTGTGATAACATTTAAATGGACAGATGCTCCTATTGGTAAAACTATAACACTCAAAGGATTTAATAATAAATACGTGTCTGGAGAAAATGGTGATAAAGACCCCGTTACTCAGGAATATAAACCAATGACTTGCTATAGGACAGTTGCACAAGGCTGGGAGTCATTTACGATAGTAGATGCTGGAGATGGCAAAGTTGCCCTACGAAGCATGGGTAAATACGTTTCAAGCGAAAATGGAAGCAAACGAATTACGTGTAATAGAGCGACAATCGGGGACTGGGAGAAGTTTACTTGGATTACGAACTATGACGGAACAATTTCTTTAAAAGGGAATAATGGTAAATACATTTCGTATGAAAATAGTGAACTGAGCCCAATGACATGCATTAATTCAACAATTAGTGGTTGGGAAGCGTTCAAAGTTAATCAATAGTGATGCAATCAACAGGGTTAATTTTGCTATTAATCCTGTTGATTACAAATATTTTTTATGTAGCAATACAATCGTTTTTTGATGAAAAATAAGGTTTTCCCCAGACAATTAGTCGTATCTCTCTACTTATTGATACGTTGTGGTTTCCCCATAACAGCCCAACGTATTGTTGAAATTACACCACAAACGAAGCAGCATATTTTTTCGTTTGATGATATTTATGTGCTAGAAGATTCCACGAATGCCTTGACTTTTAATAACATTAATAAACCCGCTCTGGCAAATCAATTTAGAGCAAGTAAACTTAGTACTCCCCAAACACAACATTTGAATTCAACTTATTGGTTTAAAATAAAAATCAATACTCAAAATACAGATAATCATCAATTTTTACTCGAATTTTTTGACCAGACGATTGATCAATTTAACGTTTACTTATCTGATAGTCAAGGCAAATACCAATGTATTCAAGGAGGAGATACTTATCCATTTATAATGAGATATTTTAAGCATAAAAATTTTGAAATCCCCCTTCCCAAACATGTTAAAAATCCCTCAACTATTTATATTCAATTAAAATCGTCTCAAAAATCAGATGTTATTCTAGTAGTAAGATCCTTAGAATGGTTTGTTGCTTATTCACTAAACGAATACTTTACTTTTGGAATTTTCTACGGAATGATTTTGGTATTCGGTTTCTACAACCTGCTACTATTTTTGGCGATTCGTCAACGGCAATATGTGTATTATGTTCTCTATATTTTAGCAATAGGTCTATATGAAATGTGTACAGATGGTATTGCCTATCAACTTTTATGGCCTAACTCAGTAACGTGGAATCAGTATGCCTACGGCGTAAGTTTATATCTAATAACCCTTTTTGCTCTACTCTTTACACAGGCTTTATTACATACTCGGGTCAATGCAAGTGGATTTCATAAACTGATTAATAGTGTCATTATTGCTCGTTCAGTTTTGTTTGTATATACGTTCTTCTTCAATCAGGCCCTATTTATTTACAAACAAGTAGAAATTATTCCTTTTTTAATTTGCTTTGCCACTGGTATATATTGTTGGATAAAAGGATATAAGCCAGCACGTTTTTTTGTGCTTGGTTATACCCTTTTATTTGTAGGTTTAAGTATCAAATTCCTCATAGTCCTTACCGATGGACGTTTTAATATTGGTGTTTGGAGCTATTATAGTTTAAGTATCTGTTTTATTCTAGAAATGATGGCTTTTTCCTTTGCGGCGGGCGATCGAGTGAGAGTTTTGAAATTTAAAAAAGAAGAGTTTCAACGTAGAATAATCAAACACATTCAAGAGAATAGTCGATTGAAGGATCGAATTAATCAACAACTTGAAGACGAAATTCGAGCAAGAACCCAAGAAATTATCGTACAATCAGAAATTATTCAAAAGCAGAATGACGAGTTATTGTCTATGAATCTGTTGCTTAAAGAGCAAGCCGATGAAATATCCGTATTAAATATTTTTTTACAAGAGAATAACTTAGCACTACAACTCGAAAATAATACAATCAGAAGAGCCAGAATTATGGCTAGTAATGTTGACTTTCAAGAGTTTAGTAGGATTTATCCAGACAAACAACACTGCTATGACTTTCTAACTAATTTAAAGTGGAAGAACGGTTTTATCTGTCAAAAATGTAATTATACTCAATTTTTTCAAGGACATTTACCCTATAGCAGACGTTGTAAGAAGTGTAGTTATGAAGAATCTGTAACGATGAATACCTTTTTTGAAAATTCAAAAATTGAGATAACTAAAGCTTTTTATTTAGTATTTCTGTGTTATTCAACGAATTGCAAAATTACTTCCTATCGTTTATCAGAATTACTTTCGATTCGTCAAAGTACCTGTTGGGCATATCAAAACCGAGTTAAAAAGATTATGCAGGAACGTAAGAAAGAATTTAATGTAGCTGGTGAAGAGGGATGGAGCAAGCTGTTACTAAAATGAAGATGTTTTGCAAAAGCATTCTATGAGAACTGAATCGCAGTGAAAATGTGTGTATGTTTAGAGTTAGCTTGTGATTTGAAATTATTAAACAAAAAAATAAGCACTTCGTTAAAAGTGCTTATTTTTTGTTGTTGTAGTCCGTACGGGATTAAAGGAAAGTCCGTAACTACTTGATTTACAAGGCTCTTCGAGACACTTCGTCACGACTGTTAGTAGAACTGTTAGGAGCAGTCCAAACAATTTTCAATTGATGCTGCTCAACAGGAGCGTTTCTACTAACAAACTTAAAATTTACGGCAGTATTCCCTTGTTGGAAGTTACTGTGCTTCGCAACTAGCGATAAAGCAAAGCGTGAGCCTTGTAGTTCAGATTGTAATGAACTGATTTCTGCCTTCAATTGGTCATTTTCCTCAAGAATATCTTTGATACCTTTTGTTGGTTTAAACATATCTCCAATCCCAAACAAAAACCAATTTGCATCTACGCTTGAAAATTCTTTCAAAAATGCAACCATGTAATCATGTGATGGTTTTGATCTTACTCCCTTTACTCCAATAACAACATTACGAGTAGTATTCCTACATAATCCAAGCTTTCTATCAAGGTCATTAAAACCTAAATCGAAATAATCAAGAACGGTCTTGACTCTATCATTTGTTTGATTTTCCATACATTTAGGGATTTTATTAAAAATAATTGCTAAAATATTTTTATTGCAATAAAATTATTGCTTAAATTTGTACATGATAATTCGATTATTGTAATCACAATGAATTTATATACAAATTTAAGTATAATAATAATATATCATTGCAATAATACTAATGTTTTCTACAAACAGTTGAAATTATTCGATGAATATCAATCAGTGTTTCATATAGTTAAATTAGGTTTAGTGGTTTGAATAACCCTAGATGTATCATTTAGGGTTTATTTCTCTCTTTAATCAATCGTTTGGAATGTTCTTCGAGCTTCCTGACTGACAAACTAACAATTAATACGTTACTCTTTTTTTAAATACCCCGTTTTGCGGGGGTGATATAC
>JARXAV010000123.1 GCA_029865665.1 Flectobacillus sp.
CCGATAACCTGTCCTTGAGCAACTCTTGAACCTACTTCGATACCCAATTTTTCAATTTTTCCTTGAACACCAATCGAAAGAGTTGCTTCGTTGTTCAATTCTAAGTTGGCGGGTAAATTTACTTTACCATCATAAGGTAAATAATCTGCTTTGACCGTTGACACTGCTACGGGAATAATGGTACGGTCAATCGTCACCTTGTTAGCTTCGATTTTTTGTTTGTTATTGTACAGTTTGAATGCGATGAATCCTACTAAAGCAAGTAGCGAAACCGTGATGATTAAAGACTTTTTCATCTGATTATAATGTTTAGTTATTTTTAAATGGTATCATATTGCGACGCATAGTCGGAACGCTTAATCATGCCTCTGTGTATCAAAGATTTTTGGCATGAGCGTTTCATTGATATGAATGATTAGAATTGACTGATATAGCTTTTTAAATTACCTTTTGATTTTTCGTGTTCGAGTCGTGAACTCAAGACACTAATCAAAGATGTGACATAATTACTTTGTGCTTCTTTATACGAATAATCAGCATTTAGCAAGTCTGAAAGTGGTGAAACGCCTTGTTGATATTCCAAATTACTTGCTTCAAAAACCTGTTTGGCAAAGGCCAAATTTTCTCGATTAATTCCTAAATCTGTTTGTGATTTTTGTAACTGAGCCGTTGAGTTTTTGAAGGATAAACTCAAATTATCAGCATTCAATTTTAGGTTCGTTCTAGCATTAGCGAGTGTCAATTCTGATTGTTTTAACTGACTACTTTTACGATAACCACTAAAAATAGGAACGTTTACTTTCAAGCCAATGGTCGAGAAATCAATCCAACTTGAAAAAGAACTGCCCAATTCATTCCCAAATGCCATGACCCCATAACGTCCATACATCGAAACCGTTGGCATAAAAGCTGCTTGTTTACGTTTCACATCAAATTCTTGCAAAAGAGCGTTATTATTTTGGATGCGATAGTCTAACAATTTACTAACCTCAAAATCATTGTCATTTTCTACCACAGCAAAGGCTTCGTAATTTGGCATGGGTAAAACCGTAATATCCTCATTTAAAGGCATTCCCATCGCATACTTCAACTTATTAAGGGTAATCTGTTTATTGGTCTGAATGATTGATTTTTGAGAAACAATATTATTTAAACTTACTTTTGTGCGGTCAAAATCAGTCTTTTTAATAACTCCCTTGTCTAAGCGGATTTTCAAAATATCCAGTAAATCACGGTATTTCTTTTCGTTCTCAAGGGTGATTCGCTCTTGTTCTAAATAAACCAATACTTGAAAGTAGGCACTTGTAGTACTGTAAATGATATTGTCTTGATTTTGCTCTTTTTTCAGTAAAGACAATTGATTATTAGGTTCGGCAGCTTTAATCCCTACTAACATCGACTTATCATAAATTACCTGATCTAGTTGCATCGTAGCATTCGTATTGTACTGATTACCAAACTGTACACGAATTTCATTAGGAGAAAAAGCCCCTGCTGGAATGACTGAAACTTGACGTTTTAGGTTATCGTCGAACGTGATATTGGTAGCTACTTGTGGTAAATATCCTGCTAAAGCCTCTGTTGATTTTTCCTTTGCAATCGCAATCTCATTGTTATAAACGGTATTACTAGCATGATTTTTTAACGCATAATCGACGCACTCTTTTAGGGATATAGTTTTTTGAGCATGGACATTAAAGCCCCCAAGCACCAATATCAGATAAAAGAAAATCTTATTCTTTTTCATACATATAGTTGATAAAATTATTATTGATTTTAATACTGTTGACATTGTCAACTATTTGGGCAAAAAAACTACCTTTCGGCGTTTTCTTTTAATTTAATGAGTACTTTTTTGAAGATTTCAATATCGCTTTCTGCAATGCCTTCTATATTTTTTTGTGCTAGTTTGTCTATGGTATTATCACATAGTGTGAACATTTGCTTTCCTAATTCAGTAATGACGATATGTTTTTTCCTTCTATCAACCGCATCATTTACTCTCACTACATACCCTAATTTCTCAAGATGATCTACATGTCGCATGATAGCGGATTTGTCTTTTTGCATAATTTCAGCCAAATCAGACTGAATCGACTCTTCCTGCGAAGTAAGAATCCGTAAGATATAGTGCTGTTCTGGAGTTATCTTCAATCCTTGATTTTCAAACTCTTTAGTAGATTGTCTAAATAAAGCTCTTATAGTACTACCAAATAAGAACTGAAATGAACTTTGATTTACTTCCATATTAGTTGACTTTAAATATAGTTGACTTTATCAACGATTCAAAATTACAACTATTTTTTTATTCACCAAAATTAAGGATAAAAATTTTACAGCTAATTTTCAAAAAAGGAATAATACTATTTTAGAAGTTGCTTAAACGATGCTTAAAGGCATCAAGTTTACAACGGGATATAGACACAAAGTTAAAGCTATCAGTAAAGTATAAGCTAAATCGGTTCAGTATGCTCATTTCAGAACGAAGCTGTTTAAACTTTCTAAAAAACATAATTCTTTTATTAATTCTTAGCTTTACTTTTTGTCTTGATACAAAAAGTAACAAAAAAATCAAGAATATATAATCGGAGTGGCGTACCACCTCGCTGCGCTCAAACAGAATATATTCATTGCTTACGCACATGGTTCTACGAAGGTTTAAACAGATTCAACATAAAAAAACCTCAAAATAAAACGAAGAATCGTCTATTTTGAGGTTCATAAAAGCTAATCACTAACCAATATTAAGCACGAATAGCTAATAAAATGTTATCCCATAAGCGGATTCTTGATTGCAATGCAGACACAACCGTTGCAGTTGCTTCTTGCCATTTACTTTCGTCATTTCCACACAATTCTTCGACCATCTGATAACCTAAATGTGAGTGGTGTCCACCATCTACTTCAATATGGCGTTCAATATAATAATGTAAAATCTCTACTTTCTCAGGAAACTGCTTCTTTAATTCTTTGATAATACTAAAGAACATCGCAGGAATTAAATCTTCTCTACCAAAGGTAAAGGCGGCAGCTATTTTATGGGTTTCTTTCGAAGTAATAATACTAAATGTATCCTCTACAAAAGCCCGCATCGTACTTGCTACTGCTGCATAATCAAAGGCTTCGCTAACACTTTGACCTTGCAAAAGCCCTTCCATAAACTTACTAATTGCATCGGTATTACAACCTGCCTGAGTCATCGCTTCTAAATACAATTCAAAATGACTTTTACGAACGCCATGTTCGTCCACATCACTCTCTTCGCCCGCAACAATTTCATTGATTAAATAGCGAGCGTTAGGATTTCCTTTTGGCACCCAAGGGAGCGTTACACAAGTCAATTCAAGTTGCAGGGCTTTTAATAAAGACATAAAATCCCAGACTGCAAAGATATGGTGTTCCATAAAAACCCGCAGGTCATCTATGGTTTTCATTTCTTGATATAACTGATGAGTAATAAGCTGTTGACGTAGCGGCTCAATTTGTTCTTTTAATTGTGTTAACTGGTTATTCATAAGTTTTGATTATTTCAATTGACTATTACACATAAAACCTTTCTTTAGCTTTTATGTTTGTAAATTCTGCTGATTTTTCCAAAAGTTATCCGACTATTTTACCTTTTACAAAAGCATATACGTTCATCAACGAATGAGGCATCACATGGTCGAGTAGGACAGCTTTTATATGCTCTTTCGAACTTGGTTGAGCCATTCTTAGGTGTTTTAGGGCATAAAAAGCTTCCCAAAACCAATGTCCATTATACTGCTTTGAATTGGCCATCATCAAATAATAACGAGCAATATTTTTCTGAATTTTAGCATGATGAACCAAGCCCAATTCGTTGTCAATGCTCTGATACATTTCAATTCGATTCCAAAGAAAGCCAGCATCGTGTTTATGATCACTGTAACTCAAGCCAGCCGAATGCTTCCGATAAACCGACATCGTCCTGTTGATATAACGAATGTCTCCTTTTTTTGTCAATAAAATATAACGAGGAATATCTCCACTTTTTGACTTATAGAACCATGCTGGAAAAGGGTGTAAAATACCATTACGGTACATTACACTTGCCGTAGCCATGAACCAAATTTCAGTTTCTCCAATCAAATCATTGGCAGTCAAATGAGCTTTCTGATTTACAGGATTCACTTCATGCGAAGGCAGACTCCCGTCTTCATAGGAAATAAGAGCATTATGAAAACAGATTACCGTTTCGGGATGTTGGTCTAATAAATCAATCTGGAGTTGTAATTTATGTTCATCAATCCAATAATCATCTCCTTCTAATATATTCAGATACTTCCCTTTTGCTTCTTTTTCAATGCTGATACAATTACTTTTACCATAATCGCCAAAGCTTTTTTTATGCAATAAAACGGTGGTAATTAATTCTGGGTAACGTGCATGATACTCTTTGATAATCTCCTGACTACCATCCGTAGAAGCATCGTCTGCTATTAAGACTTCGAAAGGATGATTGGTCTTTTGGGCGATAATGCTATCGAGACATTGACGCAAAAATTTAGCGTGATTGTAGCAAACTACGAGGATAGAAACTTTAGGTTGTGTACTCATTACAATTGTTTTTTGTCCATTTATGGAAGAAGCATTAACAAAAATAACCAATGTTTAGAGAATCTCTGAACATTGGTTATTTCAATATCGTTAAAAGGGATATTATTCTTCAATAGCTACTCCGAACCCAGAAGCTCCGAAGCCATTTCCATTAAAAAACATCATTGTTTTTCCTTGATATTTAATTGCGTGTGGATAGGTTATCATTTCTGAATCCCAACCTTCAGCAGACTTATCAATGCCTATTTCTGCATCTCTACGAGTCCAATGAATGCCATCTTCAGACTCAGCAAAGCCTAAACGGTAGCTCGTTCCTTTGTCTGCACGATAGCCTTTTGCATTACGATATGAGTAATACATGATGTATTTTCCGTCTTCAATAATCACCGAAGGACGACCCACTGCATCGGTAAAATCATCTAATCCAATACATACATCTCCCGTACGATTCCAGTTAATACCATCCTCTGAGGTTGCGTATTTAACATCATAAAACGGTTCTGGGTGATTGTCAATATATTCAATTTTAACGCAAGATAAATACCACATTTTCCAGATACCATCGTGTTTCAACACACAAGGCTGCCCCACCCAAATAGGATCATAGATACTTCTATCCATCAAAGGGCCTTCATAAACACGGTTAAATGTTAATCCACCATCCGTACTTTCTGCTAGACCAATCCCTAAACGATACGAAGCCGTTTTACTCGTATTCCAGCCCGTATAGTAGAGTAGAATTTTGCCATCTTCCTCGATAAACCAAGAAGGCATCGTTCCTGAATCATCAAAATAGCCTAATTTACCAGCCTGATAACAAGGTTTGTCATGTACATACAATACCTCCGTTGGGTTATTGGCATTAATATCTACAAACGAAACACTCGAACGACTCGAAGCATCACGAGTAGAAAAAAATACTCTAATTTTATCTTCTCCTATCGGAAAAGCAAAGGGAACTTGTGCATGGGTTTTACTCCATTCATGCTCTGATGTTGGTTTAAAAACCCAACCTAATTTATGCCAATTCATATACGTAATAATGAGGTATTTTGAATGCTTAATTTGTTTGAATACAAATTAAAGCTTGATGTCTTTACTTGAAATTTTTGCTTTTTCGGCTGGATTACCTTTGTAGATACTCCAATCTTCGGTTTTTTTACCTGTAAAATTAGTTCCCATGGCAATCAGAGTACCTTCGCCCAAATGCACGCCGTCACGTATAGTAGCATTCACCCCTAAGAAACAATACGGCTCAACGATACAACGTCCAGAAAGTACAATATGAGAAGTGAAATACACGTGATCTTTGATGACACTATGATGACCGATATGATTACCCGACCATAAAACGACATCGTTACCAATCGTTACAAAAGGTTGGATCGTATTATCTTCCAGAATAAAACAGTTTTCACCAATTTTGTCAGTCAAAACGGTTGCTTTCGAACTGATGTAAGAAATAAATTCATAGCCCTTATCTTTTGCTTCCTGATAAACCTTTGCACGAACTTGGTTCATCATTCGTTCAGAAAGTGGAGCAAAAAACTTGTATTCTTGTGGAGGGTATAAGGTGGTCACTTCCTCAAAGGGAACAACAGGTAAACCACAGAATGTCGGCTCTTTGATGTATTCCTGATTGACTGTAAACGCTACAATCTCATGGTCAGAGTCATTGGTAAGATAATAGTGAGCTAATTCTGCAACTAACTCTGTTCCGAAAACTACTACTTTTGCCATATCGAGAAATTTCCCTTTGGGGACATTTATATTAAACAGATTTATACCAACTCATATTCTTCTAAAAAACCTTGTATCTGAGCGACTGAATTGAACATTAAGACATCCAGAATCGATAACCAAGGAACAAATTCATTTTTAAATTGCGGATAGCTAATTGCTTTTGCTTTAATAAAATTGAGAACCATTCCTTTTTCTTCAAAAACGGTTTTATCATATAACTCAATGCCTCCAATAGGATTGATATATTGATGAGCTTTTTCTTGTAAACAAATATCCAGAATGCGTTCTTGAGCTTTTAAATGCTGGTTATTATAGCTTCGAGAACTTGCAATTATTTCGGTTTTAATGTCGAGATACGAACACAAGATACGCAAATTTTCGACAATGACTTCTGAAATAGGCACATTATCTAATGCTAAAGACGCTTGCACTAAAGGCAGTACATCTGCATAAAAAGGTGCTTTTTTATAGCTTTGTTCTAGTGTTTTTAGAAATTTACTTTTCCAAGCAGCATCCCAATTTACCTCAATCTCGTGAATTAATTTATTCTGACTTGCTTCTTTTAATGGGATTGTAAAAAGGCTATCCTTCCCTCCCACCAATAAGCGATTCCGATTAATCCATCCTCGATTGATGAAATTCACATCGTCATAAATGATAAACTTATCCACTGCCTTTATCAACTGAAAATAACCAATATAAGGCAAAATATAGGGTTGCATGATGGCAATTTTCATTCGATTCTTTGCTATTTATTTTAATTTTCTTAAATAATAATCCTCTCCTCTCGTAATCATATCCTTCATGGTTGTATCCGTACCCAAACGAATATCTCCCAACTGAGGCTTAATCACACTTTTTGCAAAAAATAAGTACTGAGCTTCTTTCGGGATTGGTCGTAAACCTTGTTCAAATGGATTCAGGACAAACAATTTACGAGTTAATTTATTTCCCCATAAAGGATATTCATAATCATCGTTTATCGTACCCAAGGCAACAGTCGCATCTTGTGGCACAAGCTCATTGAACTTCACATAAGCTGGTGTAATATCTGGTCTAGCCCAAGTCTGAAACGCCACACGTTCGGTATTAAATGCAGAAGGTCGTCCGAAAGCTGCCACTGGCAAAGCTCGTTCGTTTAAGTAAACTGCCAAAATTGCAGATAGCAACCCTATTGCCACCACTAACGTAGTGTATATTTTTAGAGCAAGTGCTTTTTTAGCCAAAAGCCCCCAAGACTCCGTAAAAAGTAATGATAAAAATGGCACAGCATACACCGCAGTACTTATCATATATCGTCCTTTCCAAGGGTCATACGCTGCTGTGAATGACAAGGCTAAAAAATGAAATACAAAAGCCATTCCCAAAGCATAATAACTCTTTTTGACCCTAATAATCCCAAGCATACTTAGGACAAAAAGTGGCAAAATAAGGCCAAATCCAAAGATTCCCCAATAGGGATTACAGTTAAAAAACTCAAACCGTCTATTATATGTAAAAGGAATAATGGTAAAATCTGTCTTTTCTTCTAAACGAAGTGGACTTTTCTTTTCAAGCCAAATGAGAGGACGCTTCATTTGATGATTAATCTCTTCTCCGACAGTCCAGTTACGTAAACCGTCTAAATTAATCAAATCAATAGTATAGCGAATCACGTTACGAGAACCTTGAATCAGCAAATTCTTTTTAGTACCTGCACGCTCAATTGATTGGTGAGCCAAAGCTGTTGGAGGACCAATAGGATGATGAAAAACTTGAATGTTTTTAAGATAACCTGTTGGAAAAGTAAACAAGCACAAACCAATAATGAAGGCTATGATCAAATGTTTTACACGCCCCAACGACAATAAAAACGACGCTCTGAATGTTTTGAAAGATAAAGAATCGTCGTAAATCACCGTGTAAAGAATAATACAGCACAAAGGAGGCAACGAAAATACAAAGGTAATTTTATGCCCTAAAGCAATGCCAAAGGCAATTCCAGCAAGGTATAAGTAGCGAATAAGTTTTGTAGTACTAAAAGAAAATAAAAAATAGATTAAACAGCTTAAATAGGCGGCCAATACTACATCGGTTTCTGTTGTAATTGATTGCATCAATACGTCTGGTAATAACCACATTACCAAGCCACAAAAAACACTTGCCGTGAAATTATTGGTTATATTTCGAACCGTACCGAAGGTAGCCAGCCCTAAAATAAGATAAGACGCATGATGAATGGCTTTAAAGAAATTCTCAACCTTACCCGACATCAAGTAATGGTAGATTTGAAGCGTACAAATACTTTTGGGATAAGTATCCATATTCCAGTTTGTTCCCCCAAAATGAGCCATTGTGCCGTGTTGTAGATAATACAGCAAACGGTTTAAATGCCCTGTCATACTATCCCACTCGTTAGGAGGAGTAAAACTAATAAGCAACAGATTGGTTACTTCAACAATACCAAAGGTTATGAGTAAGCCTCCAAAGATATATTTAAGAATCAATGACAAATTGCCAAACCAATTCCAAACAAGCTGAATTCGACTACCTATCAATTCAAAAACGGTAAATCGTTCTACTTCCTCCTGATGAAATATTTTCTTAAAAACGGTATAGAAAAAGATAACAGGAATAAATACCCCTAAAGCCCAGAAACGTCTATCATCGGTACGGTCAAGGGCAGAAAGAACAAAACCTGTACCAATTACACTAGCACAAAACAGAATATGAGCTGTCAAGATTATATCAATCAAGGATTTTCTACACACCCTTGACGCTACTCTAAATACGAAACCAATAAAGACGAGATATAGGGTAAGATATAAAAAAGTCATAATGATAAATTTATACTAAAGACGTGTTGACAATCTGAATAATTCGTTCGACATCCGTATGTGCTAAATCATAAAATAATGGCAATGCCAATGCTCGAAGTGCGTAGTCATCCGAGATAGGGCAATTACTTACCGAAGTAACAAATGGAAGGGAACTCAACGATGGATAGAAATATCTTCTTGGATAAATTTCTTGAAGTTCTAAAGCCGCTCTAACCTTGATTAATACCGCTTCTGAAGGTAATAAAATCGGGAAATAGGCATAATTCCGTTCTACATTTTGAGAAGAAACAGTTGGACGACTCAAAATAGACCAATCTAATTTTGCTTCATAAAGATCAACAATTGCTTTTCGAGCTTCAATAATTTGCGGTACTCTTGGTAAATTACACAAGCCCATAGCCGCATGGAATTCTGAGTTTTTGCCATTAATTCCAATGGTAAAATAGTCGTCCCCTTTATGCCCAAAACTACGATAACGATCTAATAAGTAAGCATACTCATCGTTATCCGTAATAACAGCCCCACCTTCAATCGAATGAAAAACTTTGGTTGAGTGGAAGCTACATGTACTTATATCACCAAACGAAAGCAATGATTTACCATCTACTTTCACCCCGAAGGCATGTGCAGCATCATAAATCAACTTGAGGTTATACTTATCTGCAATAGCTTGTAGTGCATCCACATCACACGGATTTCCATACACATGAGTAACAAGAATTGCTTCTGTATTTTCAGTGATAGCGGCTTCCACTTTAGCAGGATCTACACAGTAATCCGTAGTCAAAATATCGGCAAAAACTGGCGTACAATTTTCCCAGATGATGGCATGAGAGGTAGCACAATAAGAGAAAGGTGTAGTAATAACCTCCTTGGTTATATTCAATGCTTTTAGTGCTAATTGAATAGCTATAGTGCCATTAGAAACGAACAGACAATGTTTAACACCCAAATATTCCCGCAGTTGCTTCTCTAATTCCTGTACCAACGGCCCATTATTGGTTAATTGATTTCGCTCCCAAATCCCCTGCACATACTGCTGGTACTCTTCAATTGGAGGTAAAAAGGTCTTCGTTACGTTTATCATTTTAGTCAATCTTTACAAAATGTCAAACACAATCAACAAACTGTACTGACAATACATTCATTACATCCGTTAACTAAAATTATCAAATTCAAGCTGGCGAATAGGAAAATCAATTTTTGGACGAATATACCCTGGCCATTTTCCATACCAAGCCATTCCTTCACGATAATCCTCAATTTCAAAAATCAACGCTTCTTCAAAATTAAATAAAGGAGAAGCAGTGTCCTTCACCACCATAAAGGAGATTGAATAAGACCCATCATTTAAAAAATCATTAGGGATGTCACATTCTGCTGTAACAATACCCTTTTTGAACGCTTTTGATTCTGTTCCAATATTGAAAATACACTCACCCGTTAGGGAATTCAAGTGAAGACTAATGTTTAAATTAGCTTCATCTAGCATATTCCAGAACTCAATTTTCACTTTAAAGCTTGTACGAACATCCAAATGACGTTGACTATCTACGTAGTTTGGTAAAATGCGAACACTTTTTAAGCGTATTTTATCATTTCCAGGAGCTTGTTCTGGTGTTGAATATACCGCCTCTAGTTCTGTTTTTTGGACATGGCTCAAATACGTTGCCAGCACTTGAGACGTTTCTCCCATTTCTACCAACTGTCCTTTTTGCATAAACATCGACTTATTACAAAGTCCTTGAACAGCCGTTAAGTTATGACTCACGAATAAAATCGTTCTACCAGAAACAGAAGCATCTTTCATTTTACCAAGACACTTCCGCTGAAATTCTGCATCTCCTACTGCCAAGACCTCATCTACAATCATGATTTCTGGCTCTAAATGAGCCGAAATCGCAAATCCCAGACGAACATACATCCCTGAAGAGTAGCGTTTTACAGGAGTATCTAAGAATTTTTCAACGCCAGCAAAATCAACAATCGCATCAAAATGGCGTTGTATTTCATCTCGCTTCATCCCCAAAATAGCCCCATTCAAGAAAATATTTTCTCTTCCCGATAATTCTGGATGAAAACCAGTACCCACCTCCAACAAACTAGCCACACGACCAGATATTTTAACACTACCTTGAGTGGGTTCCGTAATGCGACTTAATACTTTTAGAAGCGTAGATTTCCCTGCACCGTTAGATCCAATAACACCTACCCGATCGCCCTTATTTATCTGAAAACTAACATCTTTTAACGCCCAAAATTCTTCATGAGCGATTTCCTCTTCACTTTTTTTCCCAGAAAAAATATTCTTGATACCGTCAGTAACTAATTCTCTAAAAGTATCTTTTGCATTTCCCTTCTTATGATCAATTATATAGCGTTTGCTAATATTGTGAGCTTCAATAACGGTCATCGTAGCAATCTATTAAATATAATCAACAAATGAATTCTCCTTTTTACGGAAGAAATACACGGCGATTATGGTAGTAATAACAATAAAAATTAATGATGGAATAAAGCTACTCCAATCAAAATACGGATAATTAGGCAAGATACTCCATCTAAAACCTTCAATAATTCCTGCTAAAGGATTTACCCAATAGTAGTATTTGAACCAGGAAAGTCCTTGAATCGTAGCAACTGAATAGGCTACTGGACAGACAAAGAACCCGTACTGAACTATCAAAGGTACTAATTGTTGGAAATCTCTAAATTGAACGTTCAAGGCAGCAAAAATCACCCCTAAACTCAATGCAGATAAATAGCCTAATAGTAGAAACAACGGCACAAAAAATAAATGCCAGTTGGGAATTACTCCTTTAAAAAGTAAAAAAGGGAACAGGATTGCAAAACCGACGAAAAAGTCTAGTAGTGGTACCGCTGCTGCACTTAATGGCATTAATAAACGTGGAAAATAAACCTTAGATACTAAGTTCGCATTTCCTGTTATACTATTACTTACTTGTTGAAATGACGACGCAAAGAAATTCCAAAAGATTACTCCTGAAAAAACAATTAATCCGAAATCAATTCCTGATTTATCCTCAATTTTAGCCACTTTATGAAAAGCGAATACAAAGGCTAAAACTGTCATTACTGGACGAACCACAGCCCAAGCAACCCCAACAAATGTCTGCTTATACCTAACGGTAACATCACGCTTTGCTAAAATGTATAACAGTTCTTTAAACTTCCATAAATCTCTCCAGTAATATCGCTCTGATCGACCTGCCTCTATAATTGTTTCTTGCATTATTCTTAAAAATAGATGTTACAAATTATTTTTCCTCCTGTTTTACATCATCAAGTACTTTCTGGATGGCCACATAAAGTAACATTAAAATAAAACCAATGAACGCTCCAATATAACGTCCTCTGTTATTCACAACGAAATCTGCTCCGATTGG
>JARXAV010000136.1 GCA_029865665.1 Flectobacillus sp.
CCAGCCTTGATGAAAGTCCAATTGGCGAGCAATGCAAGTGGAACAAAAACGCTAGGGGAATTAACCGTACTAGCAAATAATATTCGCTTTTCACCTAAAGTGATTGAGACAAGCAAAGAATCGGCTTTATCAAAGGATAATATCGAAGAAATAGCCCTTTATCGTCTTAAAACAAGCCTTGATAAGAATGCTTATCTGAAGCAAGAAGGGAATATAGATGGTGAAAAAGCAACCCTTTCGTTCAATAATGATACTTATGTTAAAGTAGCAGATTTTGGCAAAACTAGTACAGTCGCCCAACTATTTTATAATAAACCGTATAATGACAAATTTGTGCTTCGAGTAAAACAGAAGGATCGCAAAGCGGTTGTATTTCCTGTAAATGACATCGATGATATTAAAGAAGGAAATTACGCACGTATCACCGACTATTTTAATTACACAGCACCCAATCATCTTATTAGTGGCTATGTAGAAACAAAAGGTGAAAAAACAGAACGCCTTGCCAATGTTTCAGTAAGGGTATTAGGGCAGTCTGTTCGGACGAACGAGAAAGGATATTTTGAAATAGATATTCCGCAAAAAACGGCTAAAAATACCAAAATTGCACTCAGTGCTGTTGACCCACTCAATGCAAATAACATTGTGTCGGATACGCTTGTCTATCAATTGAAAGATGAGGCAAAAACACTGGTTATTCCTCGAAATGCCTATTATGTAGAGGGGCGTGTAGAAGGGCGGAACGCTGCAAGAATATCAGGAGCATCCGTCAGCTTGAGGGGGCAGTCTGTTAAAACTGATGGAGATGGGTATTTCCGCTTTGTCTGTTTTGGAGATACAATGAAAGATTCGGTAAAAATTTCATTCGATGGGTATGAGGATACTTATGTAAATGTTAAAAAGTTTAAAAAAACAGATTTCAATGGAATAACTACCGAAAAACAGAGACAGGACTTTATATTAACTCTTAAAGCTGTACAAAGGCCAGATGAGCGTTTCTTTGAAGAAAATTTCGGGAGTACTCAAGCTAAATTAAAAGCCTTATATCAGGTAGATTCTGTGGTTCTGAATCATGAAACTACTTATAGAATTATAGCCTATGTTAATAAACTGACTAAATCAGGGCTTAGAAGTATGGCGGATTCAGTAGAGATAGTGGAAACCGTTCTGAAGATTGAGGATAATGAGAAAGCAATAACCAGAGGACAATTCTCTAAAAATGAAAAGCTAGGAATGAGCTTTTCAATGGATTTTGTAGGCTCTGCCAACGGAGCAAAGAAAGAGAAAGTGGATAAAGGCTCTTGGACAGGTGGCTATGTAGGGAAAAGCTTTAATAAAGAGTTGGTGGTGAAGGTAATGAATAAACGGCTCGTGGCAAACGATACTATTTATACACCGAAATACGTGGAAGAAGAAATTAAATTGCCTTTACCTAAAAAGTATAGTAAAAAAGATACGGTTGTACTCAAAGTGAGACTGAGACCTGCGGATTATTTCTATGGGACTGTCTATGACAGTACGACTTATATTAAAGGGGTACATTCAGAAAATGATAAATCTGTACGCAGACCAGGAGAACCTTTTAAACGGATTGATAGCGTAGAAGTGGATGTCAGTGGAGCAAAAGCTACCACTAACAAAGACGGTCATTTCAGCTTATTAGTACCGAAAGGAGAAGAGTTTGAGTTAGAAATTAGTAAATCGGGCTTTACTACGTCTAAATATACGATTACTGCAACACAAGCTCAGCAGTATAATACGCCTCTTAAAGTGAGAAAGGACCTGTATATGTTACAACAGGAAAAAGGAATTCCTACTTTTAAGACGTTAATGGGCTTTTCGATTAAAGTGGAAAAGGCTACTAAATATACCGATAAATCGTATTTGATTTCTGGGGTGTTGCACCTTAATAAAGGTAAACTAGGAAAAGGTAGTGATGGAAAGGCTGCATTGAAGAATATCTTCTCGGCAGGAGAAACTACAGAACTAAACTTTAAAAATATCATTGTTAAACAGGATACCAATAAGTCGAATGCTTTAACCGTGATGAATTCGGTGAATTTTGTTGAAACCGAAGCGAAAATTAAACTTTTTGGCTTCGCACCAATTACGCTACAAGGAAACCCCATAGGAGAACCTTACATACGTTTACAACACTTGGATGTCAAAGCAGCAACGTCTAGTACGGGAAAGATTGGGGCATCTGAAATGGAATTTACCCAACGAGAAATGGTTGGTGTTAATTTCGGTAAAATGGAATTAAAGGTTAAAGACCCAGATAAAGATAAAAAATTTGGGAAGTTTAACGATAAAATATCAGATAAGAAGGCTTTGCAGTTAGAATCGCAACGGAAAGAAGAAGCGGCTCTTATTTTGCAAATGAAAATTCAGACTCAAAAAAATGCCGTTGAAACTGCTCAAGGTGATGCCAAAAAAATAGAAGAAAAGGCATTGACTAATTTGGAAGGAAAAAAATATACGGAAGCACCTGAGAAAGAACCATTATTGCTTGCTTTTGCTCCTGTAAATTTGGATGAATTAGCGGATACAAAAGAGTATGTGATTGAGTTTCCGCAGAAAGCAACGAAGGGGGAAAGTAAAAGTTGGACGGCTAAAAAAGATACAACCGAAAAGGATGACAAGTATAAGGATTATTTGTTTTTTGCGGTAGGTAATGCCTCTGTACTTGGCAAAGGGTTGCGTATTGGGGTTGACCCAACTACAACAGTCTTGAAAAAGTCTGGAGTAGTGATGAAAGGAATCTTGAAATTTCCTGAAATCTGGATGTTTAAAAGTGGCGATACACCTCCTACGATTGAAAAGCTGGAGATTGATAAGAAATTTGAGCTGAAATCAATATCAGTCGGAAAGTCAGATGAGAAGAAAAAGGAAATAGTTAGTTTTGGCATGGCAGATAAGTTTATGTGTTATCTGAATACCATTCAAATTTATAATAACTTCAAAGGTTATGGTATCGGAGGAACGATTAATACGGATAAAGAAAACTTTGTCAATATAAACTCATTGGGCTTATCGCTGATAAATGGGAGAGTATATCCGAATATTGATTTGAGTACACCTAAAGAGGGGTTTAAAATCAGTAACTTACGTTTTAAGACGGTAGGGAAGAAAAGTATTTCTATTAAAGGAAATGTCGATGATAAAAGCTATGAAATTGAAGGTTCCTTACGTATTGAGTGGGATACCTTAGCAGCTAAAAACTCATCGACAGAAACTACCGATCGTTTTGGAAAGGCCTTAGATTCACTACAAATCGTAGCTAATAAGCAACTTCGAGAAAACGAGAAAACTGTAGAGGCAGAAAATATAGCGTTTGAGAAGGTGCAAGCACAAATAGAGGAACGACAGCGAAAAAAGCGTGAAGAAGAACTTGCTATTCAGCAAGGAAATCTGGCAAGTGCCGAAAAAATAGAGCGACGTAAAAGGTTACAAATGTATGATACCGATGACCTCAAAAAGGAACTTGAGGTAAAGCGAATCGCCTTGGAGAAACTCAAAAGTCAGGTAGAGCGTGATCGAGAAAAAATAGCGAAAGAGGAAGCAGATAATATTGCAAAGAGAGAGCAAAAAATAGCGAAAGAAGAAGCAGACAAGATTGCAAAGATAGAGCAAAAAGTAGTTGATGCAAAGAACGATTCAGTTGCCAGAAAAGCAGTAGAAAATGGACAGCAGCGGGAAATTACTGCTAAAGACAAGTCGATTAGCTGGCGAGAACGAGTATTTCCCATTGAGGTACAGTTATTTAAGTGGTCAACCACAGGCAAATTCTTAGTGTCGGCTTCTCCGAGTCCTGATGCACTTAAATTTGGTCCAGTAGCCATTAAAATACGTCGAATTGTTTTTGCTAAAGGAAACAAGGGTGCACCTGTTAAGGAAAGTGAGATTCAAGATTTACTCAAAATGAGTGAAGATGAAATCGCAAAAATGAATTCGACAGCTAAGTTTAACAATGCCAATACGTATGTAGATAAGGAGGGAAAACGTATTGGAGCAACGAGCGAAGAAAACCAGAAGACCAAGGAGGGTGCATCGGTTGATAATTTAAGTGTGAAGGCTATTGAAGATAAAGTTTCAGCCGATAACCCTATCTCGTCAGCTTGGGCATTCGGCTTCGCAGGTGGAGTCGAAGTAGATACCAAAGGGGTGAATGTTGACTCTGATGTATCGTTTTATGTAGGTGATTTCGAGAAAAAAGGGGTCGTTTTCAAAATGAATGAGTTTATGCTCAAGGTGGATGTACCTGCTCTTAGGGCTTATGCAAAAGTGAAAATAGCTACATCGGGTAAGAAAATTGGAGTAGAAGGAGAAGGTGAATTTGAAGGGGCAAAAATAAAGGCTGCTCTCGCTCTCAAATGGTATGAGTTGTACAATGAAAAAGGAAATAATATAGGTTCTGAGTTTGGAGGGGCTTTAAAAGTTTCCACTGGACCAACTGGATTAATTATGGGACCTCTCACGTGGACTGCTCTTGGAGGTGGTTTTGACCGTAATTCAGCAGAACAGAAATTTAGTGTTTTCTTCTTGGGGGATGCTCGTAGTACTGGCGTACCCGAAAAGGTGAGCTACTATAAAAATATCCGAGTATCACTTGATTTTGACGGAAAAGAATGCGGAGAAACACCTGTTTTGAGGGGATCTATGCAACTTTGGTCGGGTATGTTGAGCGAAAAAGAGGAGAAGATTTGTGATGTAAAAGTAGATGTTGATTTTTGCCGTACTCGATTGGTCTGTAAAATTGATTGTGACCTTAAATTTTCGGATAAATACGTCAAAGTGGATGCTCTTGCGTTTGTGTCTAAAGGAGGGTTTTTCCTCGGAGCAAAAGTACGAACTACCATGTTTGACATGAACTTGAATGGGTTATTTGCCTTGGGTATTTTGTGTGATACACAGCACGAGTCAGCTCCGAAAGAATTGTCTCTTTATACCAAAGATTTGCCAAAGTATCTTTATCAAAGTGATAACAAAACGCTTTCTGCCTTATATTTGGGCGTAGATGTATCCTATGAAAAGAAAGAAAATGGTAAACGAAGTGCTTTTGGTTTTAATGTGGTTACTTATTCGTATGAAGTTCTCTTAAAAGGAAAGTTGAATGCAGGAGTTAATTTCTCTAATGGGAACTTTATGGTGCAGTCGCAGGTGAAAATGGAGTCGGAAGGGAAGGCTTCTATTCTCGGTTTTAATATGGGAGGAAAACTGGGATTGGACTTAGATCTAGTAGGAGGACGAACCAACGAGTTAGGCTGGAATTTCAGAGCGGCCGCAAATGGTAAATTAGAAATTGGAGCAGGGGGTTATGAGAAGGAAGCTTGTAATGATTTTAACGTTTCTGGTGTCAAATGGTGTACAAAATGTATTACTTGTTGTAATGGAACGTCGTGGAGATGTTGGGTGAAAACCTCAATTCCGTATCCTTGTGGTACGCTTAACCGTTTTATTAAACTTTGTGTTGAAGGTGCTATGGGTGTTACCTATCAAGAAAAAGGAGTTGATAATGTCAGAGGATGGCGTGCTTATATTGGAGGTTCTCTATCAAATTCACCATCGGCTAATCCGAATAATAATAATAAGGAAGTTGACCAGACTAATTTAATTACTGCGGAATCTATGCTACGGAGAGGAGAGTCCAGACGATCGTTAAATGGTTTATATAGATTAACACTCCAAGAAGATGGCGATGTAGTACTCTATAAAGCAGCAAGCCCTATTTGGAAATCAAATACGAGAGGACAGGATATTGATGCTTTTAAAGTGCAGCAAGATGGTAACTTGGTTGCTTATGCAACAGGTGGCATCCCTAAATGGTCTACGGGTACGCATGGTAAAGAGAATCACTCTACGGTGTTAGTTGTACAAGATGATGGCAACTTAGTATTATATCAAGATGGAGATAATGCTCGTTGGGCATCAGGAACGAGTAATGTGATTACTCAAGATGAAATAAACCAGTCGGCTCTTAAAGCAGAATATCAAGATTTAAGAGTTGATAGGTCAATTACCTCGGTTAACTATAAGTACAAGTTGATTCTCCAAAGGGATGGTAACGTGGTGTTATATAAAGGTTCATCAAATCCAATTTGGTCAACATCAACAATGAGAAAAGATGTTAATGTATTCAAACTACAAGGTGATGGTAACATTGTTGCTTACCGTGGAAACTGGAATCCAACTTGGTCTTCTGGTACAAATGGAAAAGCTGGATATGATTCAGTCTTACTATTGCAACACGATGGAGATTTAGTATTGTACAAATCATTAGAGCGTTTTACTTCATCAGCTGGTATTACCTTATTTAGAGGTAAAGACCCTGTTTGGTCAACTAACACATCTGGAAGGTAATGGCTAGAGTACTCGTACTTCCCCTTCTAAAGTAAAGAGTAGAAGGGGAATAAATTTCAAAAAAATCAATTATATGAATATTCGTTTTATCATTTTATACGCATTTATATGTCTTCTTGTTTCTATTTCGACGATAGCACAAGACCAACAGGTCGTTACAGCTTTGTCTTCTCCAAAAGGGGTTTATTTGACCTTAGATGCTCGCTTTTTAAGTGCTAAAAATATCGGAACGACATTTGTTGTGAAGAGAAAAAAGCCTACAGAAGAAAGTTTTAAGACCATCGGACAAATGCAACTGGTCAAGTCTTATGACGAGTTCCAGAAAACAGTAGGTGTTCAAGAGGTAAAAGAATTTGATACGATGAAAGGCTTTACTACCCCTGCTCAAACGATGGCCTACCTAAACAGTAAGCCTACGTATAAGGATGTAGAACTTTTGGGAGAATTAAAACTAGCCTTTAAGCAAGCCTTAGGCTTTGCTTTTTTGGATAATACAGCTCAAAAAAATGAATTGTACACGTATCGTATTACTGAAAAAAACGATGCTAAAACCGAGACGCAGGTTGGTGAAATTGGGATGTTTTATTATCCCCAAAATGCGTTATTGAAAGAGGTAAAGCCTCAATTAGCTAAAATCATTGGTGCTGATTCTTCGGTTACTTTTGAATGGAAACTGAACTTCCCTGCTTTTGATGACAATACTGCTGAACAAAGCCGAGTAGCTGGTCAGCTTGAAGAGGTATTTACACATATTTCCGATGTCGTTTCTCAAAAAGCAGACGAAGAGTCGTATAATAAAGTAAAGGTTATTTATATCAATAACCCTAAAGTGTTGATTACCAATCCTGTTGATGATTTTAATACACGTTTTTTAATCTATTATCGGAAGAATGGCAATGTGAAATGGAATTTTTTAGAAAAAAAACTAGCCTATACTGATTCACTTGGTAATAAGTTGCTTTCTGCTAGGGTTGCAGGCAAATTGGATGATTTAGTCGAAACCATGATAATTCCCGAAGACTATGTGAATAACCTAGGAGATACCTCCGCAATTGCCCGTGGTGTGGTAGCTCATAATGGTACAATTGAATTGATTTATGGTGTTAGTGCTACGGATTCAACGAATGCAATTATCTTAAATTGGAAGAAATTATCAGATAAACCGTATTATGCAGGTATCGAAATTGCCAAAAGTTGGGGTGATGAAACCGCAAAAGTAATTCAAGTATTGCCTGTTACTGCCAGTAAGTTTGTCGATACAGAGGTATATCCTGCGGGTCGAATGTTTACCTATTTTGTGCGTCCTGTCTTTATCCCATTTCAAAGTCTAGAGCAAGATGTCCCTGCTTCGGCGGTGATGACCTGTGGTAAATTTACCAGACCAACGCCCCCTTTTAATTTGAAAGTGGTTTCGGAAGGGAAATTTGCTAAGTTATCATGGGAAGTAGCCGACGAAAAAGCAATTTTTAGTTATATAGTCTATCGAGGGACTAGTCCTCAAAAAATGAAACCTATTCGTTCAGCTGTTAAAACACAACAGTATATTGATAGTACCGATTATCTTTCGGCTCGTTTAACCTATTATTATAGTGTTATGGCCATGAATGTCACACAAGATACCAGTGCTTATGCTCCTTATGTGTCGTATGTACCTGTCAAAAAAGAGGAGGTACAGTCGCCCCCTTTACTAAGTTATGAAATCCTAAATAATCAGGCTGTATTAAGTTGGAATGATGTTAAACTTAACGATGATTTTATTCAAGGATACATACTTGAAAGAAAGAAAAAGGGAGATGCTACTTTCAAAACAATTCACCAAGGTATTATAACAGATGCAAACTATATTGATGCAAGTTTTGAACGAGGAAAGGAATACCTCTATCGAATCGCCTCGGTTACGCTAAGGGGAGATACTGCTGAATTCTCGCCAGCAGTGACCGTAAGTGCCGAACTTGTACGAAACGAATTGATGAATATTAGCGACATCAAACTAATTAATTTATCCAAATCTATCCAAGTATCGTGGCCTTCTGTAGAAACCGAAGAGGTGACGGGTTATAAAATATATCGCAAATTGCCTACAGAGCCTGAGTTTAAATTACTTGCCAAGCTTCCTAATGGGAACTTCAGTTATGAAGATAAACAGGT
>JARXAV010000161.1 GCA_029865665.1 Flectobacillus sp.
GTTTAGAAGTACTCCTGAGAGCCTATTCGGGGCAGTTGGGACTTTTGTCCAAAAAACAAATCATGGAGGCGGCTCCATATTTATGCGTGGACTGACGGGTAATCAGACGTTGTTATTAATAGACGGAATTCGGTTGAATAATAGTACATTTCGATATGGTCCTAATCAATATTTGAATACGGTTGACCCCTTTTTGATTCAAAGTTTGGAGATTTATCGAGGTGGTGGTTCGGTGCAATATGGTTCTGATGCTTTGGGTGGTACGCTACAAATTCGGACTGCTGACCCTGTTTTCGCCAATGGAAAACCTATTCTTGGTGGTAATGCTTTAGTCCGTTACGGGACTTCAAATTTAGAGAAAACATTACGAACCGAATTGACTTTTGCGACTCAAAAAATGGCGATAAAAGGTGGTCTGAGTATTAGGAAATTCGGTGATTTAATTGGGGGTGATACCACTGGCGTTCAGACTCCTTCTGGATATAACGAAATTGCTTATGATGTTAAAGCTAAATTTATGCTTTCGAGAAAAGTTGTTCTAACCACTGCTCACCAGAGTTTAGAACAAACAGGCGTTCCTGTTTATCATAAAGTGAGGTTAGAAAATTTTATGATTAATGAAATGTCTCCGCAGAAAAGAAGCCTTTCTTATGCTCAACTTGACTTTGCAACTGATAATAAGTTGATAAGAAATATTGCTTTGAATATATCTTATCAAGGTACGGAAGAAGGTAGAAATTCTCAAAAAAATGGTTCAAGTGTATATAGAATTGAGAATGACCAAGTGAAAACTTTTGGGTCATTTGTAAATGTTCTGTTGGACATTTTACCGAATTGGACAGCCAGTTCTGGTATTGAATATTATGCCGATAAGATTAATAGTACTAAACGTGACATCGACCAAAAAACAAATTTGACAACCAATGGTAGAGGTTTGTACCCAGATGGTTCGAGTTTTCAGAGTTATGCTTTTTATTCATTGCACCACGTGGGTATTAATCAATGGGATTTGGATTTTGGCACTCGTTTTAATGCGTATTCAATTGATGTAACTGATCAAACTTTGGGTAAAGTAAATGTGAAACCACAAGCATGGGTCGGCAATTTAGGGTTAGGTTACTATATTGCTAATCATTCGCTAACCTATTTGACGTTTAACACAGGGTTTAGAGCTCCCAATATTGATGATATGGGAACATTGGGCATCGTAGATTTTCGTTATGAATTGCCAACGGCTTCGCTAAAACCCGAAAATTCATACAATGTTGAAGTTGGATATAAATTGAAAACCTCAACGTTTTCTTCAACGCTTTCTTTGTATCATAATCAGCTAAGAAATTTAATTACGAGAGTAAAAGTTGAAGGACAAAAAATAAATGATTACCAAGTTTATAGAAAAGAGAATGTTGAAAAGGCTTATATTCAAGGGTTTGAGTGGAGTACGGAATGGTTTATTAGTGATAATTTGAGAACGTACACGGATTTGACTTATACCTATGGTCAGAATGAAACAAAAAATGAACCTGTAAGAAGAATTCCACCATTAACGGGAAGAATAGGCTTACATTATCAAGCTGGAAAAGCTTTCTTCGTTAAATTGGAAGATACTTTTGCGGGAAAACAAGACCGATTGGCACAGGGCGATAAAGATGATAATAGAATTGCAAAGGGCGGAACAAACGGATGGAGTGTAGTAACTATTTATTCGGGATATGAATATAAAAATTTTAGTTTAATTGGTTCATTTCAAAATTTATCTGATGTTGATTATCGAACTCACGGTTCTGGAATTAATGGCGTTGGAAGAAGTTTAATCACGACATTAATGTATAAGTTCTAAAGAAATTTACCTCCGTAAAAATCCCCATTTTATTATCGGACTGTAACCAATCATCATCTTTGCTACTTTCGCAGGGATTTTGACGAAAGCAGTTCTTTTTGGAGCGGGTATCACTGGAAGCACCTTTTCGAGAACTAGAAGTATGGTCATTTCCCATGCGAAGGCTGTTTAAGCGGGGATTAATGGCTAATAAGGAATCAAAATCGGCTTTTCATTGTTTTTCTCGGTCAGAATCTTTGAAATTCATGTTCTAACCTTCGTGTTTTTTACAAACATTCCCTTTTATCCCCGCACAATTTCCTTCTGCTCCATCTGCAAATTCTCCGTAAGTTCTAAAAGGAATGTTGTATTCTTTTTGAGTTGTTCGCTACACTTATTAGCAGTCAGAAAATCTGCTCTTCCAAATATCTTCAAGTCGAACGATAACTCCATAAAAGAAACCACCGAAGCCGACCGCTAGACTGGCCGCCTGCCTAAGATTAAGTTCAAGACTCGCCGTCCGCCATACCTTCATGGTTTGGCTTTCAGCCACCATGAAACCTTAGCTATTGGTGGCTGGTGTTCTATTGTACAATATCATAATATATTTTACTTTTCGTTTTTCAATTTGACTTGAATGTCCGTGTTTAATGTTGTTAGGTCATTTACAAACTCTCGCTTTTGTTTGGGGGATATTATTACTGTGTCAAATTTCCCGTAGTTTATTTCAAGTCTGTCAAGTGAAGTCGCAGGCGAACTTAACGGATTATTTGTCTCAGTGATTTTCTTAATAGTTTTAATGTCGATAGTTTTATTGTACAGAAATCCACATTTTATTGTCAGTTTATCGCTGTCTATGGTATAATTTGTTGTCATAAACATATGTACAACAAAAAGAATTACCGGTAAAAGAATGACAATTCCTATCCAACTTGGTTCTTGATTTATGGGTAGAGTTAAAACTGTCCCAAATACGAGAACAAGAGGGATTGCTAATTCAAGTCCGATTTTTGATTTATAAATTTTCTTCATTTTAAACTATCTTTATTTTAGTGATGTGTCGTCCTACACTTGCCACCAACGAGCGTATAACCGCCATACGCCCTGTTTTTTTATAGTTTATGGCGGTTACATTCCATGTAACTGAACCTGTTTTCGATTTTTTTGGGTTCAGATTTATTTCTAAAACTAGGTATTTATTTCTAAACATCCAATTGCTATCATTGAATTTATTGGGTCAAAAGCTTTTTCCCCTCAAAAGCCACTTGCTTAATCTGTTTGAAGCACAATCGTCGTTTATTTTGCCACTATGAAAACGGATAGTTCCTATGTTGAAAAGGCGTTTGAGAATACTGCTGTGCGAAATATACAAAAAGGAGCTAGGTGAAATCCTAACTCCTATCGAAGGCTAAAATACACGTTTTTACATGGCATTCCACCAAATGACTTTTCCATTTCTTAATCCATCCAAATCAAGTTGGTTTACTCGCTGACCTACCGAACAGTAGTAGGCATCTTGGATTTCCTCTGCCAGTTCCATCTCAAAATAACCACAGTTTTCTTCTCCGACTTCGTTCATTAGTTCTTCTAGGGCTCCATCTTGCTGATACAGCCAAACTTGAGCATCGGGGTTTTCTAGGTCTTCTTCGTTAGAAGGATAAAACAGATACACATCATTTGCAGAGGTAACGCAATAAAGGGCGTTTTCATATTGTAATTCTGAGATTTCGATTGGATAAATTTCCATGTTTTGTTAGTTTAAATGTTGTGGGTAAACTTAGTATTTATTTTTTTATTCCCAAAATGGCAAGGTACATTTTCAAGACTTACAATTTGATTACGAAAGAATTAAGTTTTTATGAAAAACAAAAGCCATCACAAATTGCTATTCCTTGCGTAGCTTTGTGTTAGAATTTAATTTAGGAATCTATGAATCGTCTCGGAAAAGAAACATCCCCTTATTTATTACAACATGCTCATAATCCTGTGGATTGGTTTCCGTGGGGAGAGGAGGCTTTGGCGAAAGCGAAGGCAGAAAATAAGCCTATTTTGGTGAGTATTGGCTATTCGGCTTGCCATTGGTGTCATGTGATGGAGCGGGAGTGTTTTGAGCAGGAAAATGTGGCGGTAGTAATGAACGAGCATTTTGTGAACATCAAAATTGACCGTGAGGAACGTCCAGATTTGGATGCTATTTATATGGATGCGGTGCAGGCAATGGGTGTGCAGGGTGGTTGGCCACTGAATGTCTTTTTGATGCCCGACGGAAAGCCTTTTTATGGAGGAACGTATTTCCCTCAACGAAATTGGTTGGAACTCTTAAAGGCGGTGAACAATGGCTTTGTAAATCATAAAGACGAATTACAGCAATCGGCAGAGGGTTTTACCAAAAATATGGTTTCCAACGAATCGGCTAAATATAGTCTATTGTCAGAACCACAGGCGTTTACGAGAGAGGATTTGACTACCATGTACCAGAAATTAGCTGGGACAATCGACCTAGAATGGGGTGGTTTTCAACGTAGTCCGAAGTTTCCGATGCCTTCTGTTTGGTTATTTTTACTACGATATGTTCAATATCTAAAAGCGACAAATGCTCCTGTTTCGCAACTTAAAGAGGCAGAAAAATCGTTGAAAATTACCTTAGATTTTATTACGGCAGGAGGAATTTATGACCAATTGGGTGGAGGTTTTGCACGTTATTCGGTTGATGGAGAATGGTTTTGTCCGCATTTTGAAAAAATGTTGTACGATAACGGTCAGTTGTTGAGTCTGTACTCAGAAGCCTTTTGTTTGACAAAATCAGAAGTTTATAAAGAAACAATCTATGAAACGATTGGCTGGTTAAAACGAGAAATGTTGAGTCCAGAAGGAGGTTTTTATTCAGCCTTAGATGCCGATTCGGAAGGTGTAGAAGGGAAGTACTATGTGTGGACTTATGCCGAAATTCAACAAGTTTTAGGCGAAAAGGCGACAGCTTTCTGTGAGGCTTATCAAGTGACTATGAAAGGAAACTGGGAGCATGGTGTGAATATTCTTTGGAAGGATGGGAATCAACTTTGTTTGAATTCGCAGTTTCAAGAAGAAATAGCCTTATTAAACGAGGAGCGAGGGACTCGTGTTCGGCCAGGGCTAGACGATAAAATTTTATGTTCGTGGAATGGCTTGCTTTTAAAAGGCTTGGTGGATGCGTATCGAGTTTTTGGGGAAGCTGATTTTCTGGATTTGGCTTTACAAAATGCTCAATTCATTCAGAAGAATTTGCTAAACGATGCTACCTTATGGCATAGTTACAAAAACGGAGAAGCCAAAATCATGGGTTTCTTAGAAGATTATGCTGCGGTGATAGAAGCCTACACGCATTTGTATCAGGTAACGTTTGACGAACAGTGGTTGCATCTTGCTGAGAAAATGACCTTGTATGTTTGGCAAAATTTCTGGGATGACAGCGATGAGTTATTTTTCTTTACCGATGAAAAAGCGGAGAAATTAAT
>JARXAV010000236.1 GCA_029865665.1 Flectobacillus sp.
ATGAAACAATTAATTGAATGGGGTGTTGATGGTTTAATTACCGATTATCCTAATCGAGCTTTATCTTTGTAGTTTCTTCGTTGTACAGAAGATAACGTCTTTTCATTCTTCAACCTGATTTTGTGAATATGATAACTTTTCCAAATGCTAAAATAAACATCGGTTTGTATGTAACAGAAAAACGAAGCGATGGTTTTCATAACCTCGAATCGTGTTTTTATCCTGTTAACTGGAACGATGTCTTAGAAATTATTCCTGCCTCAGTCCTTTCTTTTCAAAGTACAGGAATTTCTATTCCAGGCGACCCGTCAACCAATTTGTGTTTGAAGGCTTATCACTTAATGAAACAGGATTTAAACCTCCCTCCTGTAGCGATTCACTTGCACAAATTAGTTCCTATTGGAGCGGGTTTAGGCGGTGGTTCGGCAGACTGTGCATTTACGATTAAAACAATCAACGAACTTTTTGAGTTAAACTTATCAACAACGGCACAAGAAAACTATGCTCGTCAGTTGGGAAGTGACTGTGCTTTTTTCATCCAAAATAAACCCCAGTTCTGTTTTGGGAAGGGAGATGAGTTTGCGGATATTGCGTTGAATTTAGCAGGAAAATACATCGTGTTGATTAATCCAGAAATTCATATTTCAACGGCAGAAGCTTATTCTGGCATAAAACCAAAGCCTGCGAATAATGATTTAAGAACCGCTTTATTACGCCCGATGAGCGAGTGGAAAGATACGATTTTCAATGATTTTGAAACACATTTATTACCAAAATATCCCACCATCGTAGCCGTGAAAGCGTATTTATACGAGCAAGGAGCGGTTTATGCTTGTATGACAGGTTCGGGTTCTACGGTCTTTGGGATTTTTGATGAAGAACCCACTTTATCTGATGATTTTTCAAATTATCCTTCTTGGAAAGGGCAATTAACTTAATAGATTATGCAACGGAGAGAACCCCTTATGTTTATGCTTCAACTAGCCATGTTTGGTAGTGGCTTATTATTTCTGGGTTTGCTATTGGCTTATGCGGGTATTTTAGAACGCCATGCTGAGGGCTTTTCTTCGGTGCAAGTCCCGCTTACTTTTTGGGCGAGTACTCTTGCTATCGTATTAAGTAGCATGACGCTTTATCTAGCGAAAATTAATTTTAATGAAGAGAAATTTGCCGCTTATCGCACCTATGCAGGGGCGACACTTTTCTTAGGTATTTGCTTTGTCGTCTTACAAATCATGGGTGGCTTCGACTTATTTGCCTTGAATCACCGAGGACAATATCGTTCTTCGAGAGGTTTTGTTTATCTGATTTCTGCTGTCCACGTTTTGCACATTGTGATGGGTATCGCTTTTCTTATTAAGCTATTCATCGAAGCTCTACGACGCACCAGTTACCTTGATTCGTTTGTGTACGCCGTTAACCCTCCCAATCAACGACGTATTGCCATGATGATTTACTACTGGCATTTTGTGGATGTGCTTTGGCTAATTCTATTTGCGTTTATGCTGACCTACATGTAATCAATTCGGAAAGGAGATTTTGCCCATTGATACCGAGGGAACACCTCGCTCTTTTCCGAAATTAGACTTTCCTCCTGCAACTGTTTCATTAGCTAAAAGAGCGAAAAGAACGGCTTCTTTGGCATCTCCTGCAATCCCTAATTCGTCAATTTTCCCGAATGAGTATTCATTATTTTTTTGCAATGATTTCATAATCAATGGATTGTGCATTCCACCTCCAGACGCATAAATTCGAATGTCTTTTTCTTCCAATTGATAACTTTGGACTAACCAAGCAAGAGCGTCTTTGATGGTATCTGCCGTAAAATGAGCTAGGGTTGCCAATAAATCAACCATTGTAATATCCATTGCTCCAGCTCGTTCTTGGGCTGCTTCTACGTAAGCAATGTTGAAAAGTTCGGGACCCGTACTTTTGGGAAAAGGTTTGTTAAAAAATGGATGATTCTTTAATTCGTGCAATAAAGCCGGATGTACTTTTCCTTGACTCGCTAAGGCTGCATCTTTATCATACGAGAGACTAGGGTCGTACTTTCTGACAAAAGCATCCAAGAGGGTATTGCTCGTTCCTGTGTCAGTTACAAACACCTTTGTTGGGTCAAGGTCGGCAGGTAAATAAGTGAAATTAGCAATGCCTCCCATGTTTAATAAAATGCGGTGTTCTCCTTTTTTACTAAATAAAAAATAGTCTCCATAAACTGCTAATGGAGCTCCTTCTCCCCCAGCGGCTACGTGCTTTTGTCTAAAATCAGAGATTGTGATAATGCCCGTTTTCACAGCAATATGATCGCCATCGCCGATTTGTAACGTAGCATTCGGAAATTTCTCTATCCCGTGCAATTGCTTGGGAGCGTGCATCACCGTTTGCCCATGCGAAGCAATTAAATCTACGGTTTCAGGCTGAATATTCCAGCTTTGTAAACTATTCAAAATCATGTCTGCATGAAGCAAACCTATCCATTCGTTTAAGAGAGCTAAATGGCGAAAGTCAATTTCTCGTTGAGCAAAAACCTTCCTGATTTCTATTTTAATATCTTCCGAATAATCAACCGTTGTGGAATGTAGGACTGTCACCTTAGTCGTTTCTCCACTGCCCGAAATCTGGCATAAGGCAATATCCAAACCGTCGAGTGACGTACCCGACATCAGTCCGATAATGGTTCTGCTTTCTTTTTTTGCAAGTTGATAGAGTTGTTCAATTTGTACGTTCATGGCATTGGGGCTTACAAATGAATCTGATTTGAGAAGACATCTTTCAAACGTTGGTCGTGCGTCACGACTACCAGACTCGCATTGATTTCCTTCGTCTGTTGGGTCAATAACTCAATTACCTTTCTGCAATTTTCATCGTCTAAACTTGCAGTGGGTTCATCCGCCAAAATCACAGAGGGCTTATTCATCAAGGCACGAGCGATACTTACCCGTTGCTGTTCTCCTTGCGAAAGCTCTGTCGTTTTTTTGTGTAAATGAGGGCTAAATCCTAGGCTTTCAGCTAACGATTCTGCACGTTGTTTGGCTACTTTTTCTCCAGCTAAATAATTTGCTAAAAGAAGGTTGTCTAAAACCGATAAGGATTGTACAAAGTGGGGCTTTTGATATACGATGCCAATATGCTTTGCTCGAAATTTTACTGTTTCCGAAACCGATAAGTGTTGGGTGATTTGTTGACAAATTTCCACTGTGCCATCCAAAGGTGTTAACAACATTCCCATTAAGTGAAGTAGCGTAGTTTTACCTTTGCCAGAGCCACCTAAAATAAGAAGTGTTTCGCCTTCGTTACAGGAAATGTCGGGAAATGTAAAAGTTTGATGTGTATCTTTTGTATAAGAATACCGAAGTGCCTGAGTGCGAATCATAAAGGAGATTGATTTGGTCGAATTCTATTCGTTTAGCAATTTAATGAGCTTTTAAAAAGAATCATAAATTATTCGATTTGTTTTCCAGTTGCTTCTTGCAAAATATTGCAAAAAAACGCAAAAATTAGCTCTAATGCCCTATTTTTCGGATTATCAATTCGATAATTTTATATCTTTACGAACTGATATACACAGTACTATATTGACCACTTTAATTGCGTTTTATACAAGAGCTAACCCATAATGAGTACAACAATATTACATTTTGAATTAACCACCCCAGTAGAAGATAATCGTCCCATTTATATATCTGGAAACTTCAACGACTGGGCTCCAGATAAAGAAGATTTTAGACTACAGAAACAGGGAGAAGGTCTGTATGCACTTCATTATCCAATTTCGTACCCTTTGCCAGATATGTTGGAATATAAATATACCAAGGGCGGCTGGGATCAGGTAGAATTGGACGAATTTGGACATCCAAGTAACAACCGTGTTCTTAATACGATTGAGGGAAAAGTACAAGATTTTGTACCTCACTGGCGTATGAATGGGGCGAATTTACCCGAAAATGTGATGCCTGAGATTCATTTGATTTCAGATGAGTTTGAGATGCCTCAGTTGCAACGTAAACGTGCGGTGTATATTCTACTTCCAAAAGGCTACGAACGTTCTAAAAAGCATTATCCAGTGCTTTATCTTCAAGATGCTCAGGATTTGTTTGGGGGTGATACCGAAATGAATAAATGGGGAATTGATAAGCAAATGGCTATTTTGGCAGCACGTGGACATGGCGATGTAATCATCGTTGCAATTGCTCATGGTGGCGAAGATCGCTTTGCAGAATATTCACCATACAATAACCCAAAATTGGGTAAAGGCGAAGGACGAAAATATATTCACTTTCTGACAAGAACTTTGAAGCCTTATATTGATAAAAACTACCGAACCATTCCAACAAGAGAAGCTACTGGCATTGGCGGAAGTTCATTGGCTGGTCTAATTAGTATTTATGCGGGCTTGATGGCTCCCGAACTATTTGGCCGTTTAATGATTTTCTCGCCGTCCTTATGGGTATCACCTAATATCTACTTTGATGCAATTGACTTTTTAAGTCATTTACCTGCTAAATTATATGTCTATGTAGGTGAAGAAGAAGGCGAAGTTGCTATTCAAAATGTGGAAAAGTTGAAGCAAACGCTGGAAAGACAAGGGAATAAACGAATAGAAATACAATTATCTGTAGATCCAAGTGGAGAACAAAGTCAGATGCAATGGGGAAAAGAATTTCCGAAGGCAGTTGAATGGCTTTATTTTTAGAGAAACAGTTCTTGAAAATTAACCCTGTGAGATTTTTGAAATCTCACAGGGTTACTAAAGAGTTACTCCACCACCAACCGTCTATTACGGTTATTAAAAAGCAATGATTTCTTTTCCTGTGGATAAATAATATTGACGATATTCGTTTGGTCGTCAAACGTTTCCATTAATACCTCATTCAAAATGCTTGTACCCTTCAAAGACTCCTTTATAGGCATCTCCAGATAAATCCACGTCGCATCTTTCTCCTGCTCTTTGCCTACGTAAGTATAAGCCCGTCTTTGTTTCAAAGGACTTATCAACACAAAATGTTTACTGATGTAGCGTTGCACCAAGGCATCGAAAGCATCATTTTTTTCAAGAACTACTTTCTTGTTTCCGTTCTCTTTCGTCAAAGCTGTTTGTAAATCATCGGTAAATACCCGAACACTGATTTCTAGCGATTTTGTTTTTGCATTATACTGCAACTCGGTAACGCTTGTATGAAAAGCGTGTTTGACATAGAAACTCGACAAACCTACAATGAGCGTCAAAAAGAAAAGCCCTTGAAACGCAAATCGCTTCAAAGGCTTTTCTTTGATTATGTTTACTAAACTAATCATGGTATTGTATTAAAAGAATTTTTTGAATGCACCATTACCCAGAACGAAGACCATTAAACCTAATAAGATAACCGTTCCAACTTGTTGAGCTCTTTCCATGAACTTCTCCGATGGCGGACGACCCGTGATGATTTCATAAATTAAGAACAAGGCATGACCACCATCTAAGGCAGGAATTGGCAAGAAATTCATAAATGCCAATGCCATAGAAAGTAAGCCTGTTAAGCTCCAGAAATTTAACCAATCCCAATGAGAACCGTACATATCTGCAATTTCAAAAGGGCCACTCAAGGCTTTATCAGCACGAACTTGTCCTGAGAAAATCTTCTTGAAACCCTGAATATTTTTCCAAACCACATCAAAAGCATCGTGAACACCAGCACCAAATGCTTGTCCAACTGAATAATCTTCGTGCGTTTTACCAATCAATTGCTCTGGAAGAAACCCGATTGTGCCTTCTGGGCTTACTGTCATTTTCAAGGTATCAACTTGACCTGCACGTTTTACTGCAAGAGTGATTGCTTCTCCTTTCTGTTTTTGTAAGTCCTCTTTGAATAATTGGAAGAAAACAACAGGTTTGTTGTTGATTGCAACGATTTCGTCGCCATCTTTCAAGCCTGCCATTAAAGCGGGAGAAATAGCGTTTGGATCTGCTTTTCCAACAAATTTCTCTAAAAGTGACGGTTCTTTTGCTTGTGGAACAAGACCAACCTTGAATTTTGTTAAAGGCTGTAAGTATTCCCCTTTTTGCTCAGAAAGCTTGTTTAAGAAATTGTCAGGAATGGTAATTTCTACTACTTTTCCAGCTCTTTCAACGGTGTAGTTTAGTTTATCTTCTAAAATTGCACCACCAATATCGCTGTACTCTTTGTAGTCATTTCCGTTAATTTTCAACACTTTATCGCCTGTCTGAAAGCCCACTTCTTTGGCTAAACTTCCTGCATAGATACCGTTTTTGTTCAGTTCTTGTTTTGAAATAAAGTTATTGCCAACCTTGAAATTGATTCCGAAGAAAATCAAAATACCCAAAATCACATTGACGATAATACCACCTAACATCACGATAAGGCGTTGCCAAGCAGGTTTACCTCTAAATTCCCAAGGTTCTGGAACAGCGGAAAGTTTCGACGCATCTTGCGTTTCATCAATCATTCCTGCAATGGATACGTAACCACCTAGTGGGAACCAGCCTAAGCCATATTCTGTATCACCGATTTTCTTTTTGAAAATCGCAAAGTTTAATAAGGTTGGTATAGGGAAAAGGAAATCAAAAAATAGATAAAACCGATCCACTCGCATTTTGAACCACTTTGCCGTGATATAATGCCCAAATTCATGTAAACTTACTAAAATAGACAAACCTAAAATAAGCTGTCCTACTTTCACTAATCCTTCCATATTGTTCAATTATTCGTTAGTTGGTTCATGGTTTAGTATGAATTGCCTAACGCAGTACATTATATTATTTAATAAGTTGCTGATTAATCCTGACACAATTCAAGGGCAAATCTTCTGGTTGCTTCATCCGTTGCGATATAATCCTCTAAAGATGGTTGCTGAATAAACGGTAATTTTGCCATACAAGTTTCAATGAGATCAGACATTTGTAGAAAGCCTACTTTGTCCTTCAAAAAGGCCGCCACAGCAATCTCATTTGCCGCATTCAAAATACATGGCATGTTACCTCCTTTTGCCATTGCATCGAAAGCTAATTGCAAGTTACGAAATGTTTCTTTATCTGGTTGTTCAAAAGTCAGATTTGGATATTTCATAAAGTCAAAACGTGGAAAATCTGATTTTAGTCTATCTGGGAAACCTAACGCAAATTGAATCGGTAATTTCATATCAGGCAATCCCATTTGAGCCTTTATCGACCCATCTTCAAATTGCACAAGCGAATGAATAATCGACTGAGGATGTACAACTACTTCTATTTGAGAAGGTTCTACATTGAAAAGCCATTTAGCTTCAATCACCTCAAGCCCTTTGTTCATTAAGCTTGCCGAATCAATGGTAATCTTAGCACCCATTACCCAGTTGGGGTGTTTGAGGGCTTGAGCTTTGGTTACTCCCAATAATTCTTCTCGTTTTTTTCCACGGAAAGGCCCACCAGAAGCGGTTAAGATTACTTTTTCAATTGGATTATGGAATTCGCCTACAAGGCATTGGAAGATGGCCGAATGTTCTGAATCGACAGGGTAAATGTTTACGCCCTTTTCTCTTGCCAAAGCCGTAATCAATTCACCTGCAACCACAAGGGTTTCTTTATTGGCTAAGGCAATGTGTTTACCTGCTTCTATGGCTTTAATCGTTGGTAACAAGCCTGAATACCCCACCATTGAAGTTAGCACAATGTCGATACTATCCATTTGAACTACTTCTTCCAGTGCTTTCGCCCCCGTGTAAACCTTAATATCTAGTGGATTTAAGGCATCAAAAACGGTATTGTATAGATTTTCGTTTCCGATAACAACGCAGTTAGGCTTAAACTTACTACTTTGTTCGATTAATAAATCGGCATTATTCTGAGCGGTAAGAACCTCTACAATAAATGAGTTTGGATTAGCTTCGATTACCTCAAGGGCTTGCGTGCCTATAGAACCCGTTGAACCTAATATAGCGATTCGTTTTTGTTGCATAAAATTTTAGTAGTTTGTAAAAACTGCTCGTTGCTATTGCCAGTTAATTAATTGGAGAATAAAGATGTTCCAGACTTTTGGATAAATAAGTGTGCAGCAAATAACACCCCAAAGTCCTCCGTATAGATGGGCAGAATGATTTACATTGTCCATATTTCGTCGAGACATATAAATCGAATACCAAACATATAAAACTGCAAACAAGATGGCTGGAATTGGAATGATGCCATAAATAAGCATTTTGTTGGTTGGAGCAAATAAAATACTCGCAAATACAATGCTCGATACGCCACCAGAAGCTCCTAATGAATTATAACGACTATCTTTTTTGTTTTTTAAATACGATGGAATATCCGAAACGATAATACCCCCTAAATACAGAAGTAGAAAGTATAAATCACCGCTGAGTCCTCCTATTTCCTTAAAGACCACTTCCATAAATTCGCCAAATGAATACAAGGCAAACATATTGAAAAATAAATGCCCATAGTCTGCATGAATAAATCCAGATGTTAGAAAACGCCAATATTCCTGATGTTTACTTACTTGATATGGATTGAGTATTAATTTGTCCATTACCTGATAATTTCTCCAAGCATAAAGACTAATTCCTACGGTAATGCAGATGAGTAAGGTCGTTAGGGATAACGATGATAATAATTGTTCCATTTTTTAGAAAATAAGAGCAGTAAAAGAGTTTTGACTGCTGCCTAATCATTAGCTTAGTTGAACCTACAATAAGATGATGTTAGTGGTTGTATCGTCAGGTCAAAACCAATAGCTACTTATCCACACAATGCTAGTTTAAAACAAATTTACATTAAACTTCTCTATCTATCAACATCGTTGCAAAAGCACGCAATTCATTTTTGCGACTATCCTCCACCTTCAACGCATCCAGCAAAGCAAATGCCTTATCGAAATACGCATTGATACGCTGTTGAGCTATTGCTTTAATCTGTAAACTATCATAGATAGCGGTAACAGCAGCAACTTTTTCAACAGGGTTAAAGTTGGTTTCCTTTAGCCAATTTTCAAGAGCGATTTTGGTTTCTCCTGTGGCTAAATTACGAGCCTCAATAAGCATGAATGTCTTTTTGTTGGCAATAATATCGCCTCCTATTTGCTTTCCAAACTTTTCAGGGTCTCCATAAACGTCCAATAAATCATCCATAAGTTGGAATCCTAGCCCGATACTTACCCCAATTTCATAAAGGGCTTCAATCGCTTCTTCGGCTGCTCCCCCAATGATTGCTCCAAGTTCTAAGGCAAAGCCGAGTAATACCGATGTTTTAAGCTTAATCATTTGGATGTACTCCTCTTCCGAAACCGTTTCAAGCGATTCAAAATTCATATCCAGTTGTTGCCCTTCACACACTTCTGCGGCTGTTCTATTAAAACGTTTTAACGCCCTTTTCAAAAGATGGTCGTCAATATCCATTAACAGTTCGTATGCTTGAACTAACATCACGTCTCCCGATAAAATGGCAATGTTATCATTCCATTTTTCATGAACGGTTAATTTCCCACGACGCAATGGAGCTTTATCCATAATATCATCGTGCATTAACGTGAAATTGTGGAAAACTTCGACTGCCGAGGCTGGTTTAATCGCCTTCTGCCAGTCGTCAGTGAAGAGAGCCGTCGCCATGAGCGTCATGGCAGGACGTAAGCGTTTTCCGCCAAGAGCCATTAAATAGCGTAGCGGTTCATATAATTCTACGGGATGAGAGCCGTAGGTTTGCGTTGCAAATTCGTTGGCAAGAGCCTTTGAAAATTCGTTAAGTGTCATAAAATTGCCCGATTCTTAGGTTTTCTAAGCGTTCGAGGAGTGGTTTATTGATTGAATTAATACGGGTAATCAGAACGATACAGGAAAGACGTTTACCCTAAAATAACATTCAACACAGCTAAATTGTTATCATTTGCCAAAAATAGAAATAAGAAATGAAACCAACACACGATTCAATTTTATTTTGGCTAACTTTGCACAACTCAGTACCATGAGCCCAAACTATTTTTATGCTTACACATCAACTCAATCTTCGCAAGCCGCTCGCCGTTTTCGATTTGGAAACCACTGGCGTGAACGTTATTAAAGACCGTATCATTGAAATTAGCATAGCGAAAGCCAATGTTGATGGCACTGTGACTGTCAAAACTCGTCGTGTCCATCCCGGAATGCCTATTCCACTAGAATCTTCGATGATTCATGGGATTTATGACGAGGATGTCAAAGATGAACCTAACTTCAAGCAAATAGCCAAATCAATGGCTCAGTTTTTGGACGGATGTGATCTGGCAGGTTTCAATTCAAATCGCTTTGATGTACCAATGTTAGTAGAAGAATTTCTACGGAATGACATCGAGTTCGATATGAAAAATCGTCGTTTAGTCGATGCCCAACGCATTTACCATTTAATGGAACCTAGAAGCCTTTCGGCTGCTTACCGTTATTACTGCAATAAAGAACTAATTGACGCACACTCGGCTGAGGCAGATACCATTGCAACCTTAGAAGTATTAAATGCTCAAGTAGCTAAGTATGAAACGGTTGCCTTGAAAAATGACAAAGGTGAAGAGTACTTCCCTGTGAAGAACGACATGGATGCTTTACATGAACTTACCTCTTCTCGTATGGTTGATTTTGCCCAACGAATGACCTTTAATAAAGAAGGTGTTGAGGTAATCAATTTTGGTAAACATGCGGGCAAACCAGTAGTGCAAGTATTGAAGGAAGAACCCTCTTATTATGATTGGATGATGAAGGGCGATTTCCCTTTAGATACCAAACGTAAGCTAACGGAAATAAAATTACGAACTTTCAATAATAGATAAGTTGTGAAATTATTCCACAAACATAAGTTTTCAATCAGAAATACTTATTTTTGCCTGTAGTTATTGCTTTTGGCAGTGGCTTTTTCCCAAATATTATACATTCCATAGAAAAGATGTTTCTATTTTGATTTGTTGGTTTGAGAGAATATCCCAATTATCCGAATATCAAGGCTCTCGAATTGAAAACTAGACAAAACTCATGCAACAATTACCTGACGTAATCCGACAAATTCCCCTAAACAACTATGTATGGTTTAGTGCGGCACTTTTCTGTATCGGCATCATTGGTGTTCTTACCCGCCGAAACGCAATTATCATCTTCATGTCTGTAGAGTTGATGCTAAATGCTGTGAACTTACTACTAGCTGCATTTTCGTCCTACAAAGCAGACCCTGCTGGTCAAGTGTTCGTATTTTTTATTATGGCAGTTGCTGCGGCAGAAGTTGCCGTTGGTTTGGCAATTATCGTAATGATTTACCGTAACATTCAGTCTATTGATGTGGGTATTTTGAATAAATTGAAATGGTAGATCTTTAATTTGAGTATTCGATGCTTGTTAGAATCGTCTTTTCAAATTAACACATTTTCAGATTTTCAAATTAATAAAGAAATATGTCATTAATTACACTCATTCCTCTTTTTCCACTACTTGGTTTCCTTATTAACGGAATCGGGTTTCGCAAAGTTCCAAACTCGTTAGTGGGCATTATTGGTTCAGCAGCAGCATTAGCGTCTTTTGCTTGTGCTTTGTCGCTTTTCCTAAATTTTACTGGAACACCTCAACTTGTACACGTATTCGATTGGATTACGGTGGGCAAATTGAATATCGCCATGTCTTTCCAAATTGACCAACTTTCACTCCTGATGTTGTTAATCATCACAGGTGTTGGTTCTCTTATTCATATTTACTCTGTTGGTTACATGCACCACGACGAAGGTTTTGGGAAGTTTTTTGCTTTCTTAAACCTCTTTTTGTTTTTCATGTTGCTTCTTGTAATGGGATCTAACTATGTGGTTATGTTCATTGGTTGGGAAGGTGTTGGTCTTTGTTCATATCTATTGATTGGTTTTTGGAACAAAAATACCAATTATGGAAATGCTGCTCGCAAAGCCTTCATTATGAACCGTATCGGTGACTTAGGCTTTTTGTTAGGTATCTTCTTAATCATTTCTCATTTTGGTTCTGTTGAATATGCAGACATTTTTGGGAAAGTTGCTGAAGGTGGATATATCTCTGGAGATAAAACATTAATGGCGATTACCTTATTGCTTTTTGTAGGAGCAATGGGTAAATCAGCTCAAATTCCATTATACACGTGGTTACCAGATGCAATGGCCGGTCCAACGCCTGTATCGGCCCTAATCCACGCTGCAACCATGGTTACAGCAGGTATCTACATGATTATTCGTTCAAATATCATGTATTCACTTGCACCAGAAACCTTAGAAATTGTGGCTTGGGTAGGTTTAGCAACTGCTGTATTTGCTGCTTCCATTGGTTTATTCCAAAATGATATCAAAAAGGTATTGGCTTATTCAACCGTGTCGCAATTGGGCTATATGTTCATGGGACTTGGGGTGATGGCTTATTCTTCTTCTTTCTTCCATGTAATGACGCACGCTTTCTTCAAAGCCTTATTATTCTTAGGAGCTGGTTCTGTAATTCATGCAATGTCCGACGAACAAGATATTCGTTCGATGGGAGGCTTGCGTAAGAAGTTGCCAATTACCTTCATTACTTTCTTGATTGCTACCATTGCTATTTCGGGTATTCCTCCTTTTTCAGGTTTCTTCTCGAAAGACGAAATTTTAGCTCATGTGTACGAACACAACAAATTGATGTGGGCTTTTGCCTTAATTGGTTCAATCATGACTTCGTTCTATATGTTCCGTTTACTGTTCTTAACATTCTTTGGTGAATTTAGAGGAACAAAAGAACAAGAGCATCACTTGCACGAGTCTCCGCTAACAATGACTGCTCCTTTAATGATTTTAGCGGTGCTTTCTGCCATTGCTGGATTCTTTAACTTGCCTCATATTTTTGGTGGACATGCTGGTTTAGCAGAATTTATGGCTCCATTATTTGCTCATTCTCACGTAGAAACAGCAGAAGTAAGCGAATCAACAGAAATTATGTTGATGGTTATTTCCGTTGTTGCCGCTCTTGCTTCCGCAATTGTTGCCTATGTTATTTATGTAAGTAAGAAAGCCATTCCAGCAGCAGATGGTACAGAATCAGGTTTACAAAAAGTGATTTATAACAAATACTATATCGACGAATTATATGATGCTGTATTTGTTAAACCAATTGCCGCTTTATCTAAATTCTTCTATAGCGTAATCGACTTTTTAGTAATTGACCTGATTGTAGAAGGCGTAGGGAAATTAGTTAAAACCTTATCCGCTGAAGCACGCTTATTGCAAAACGGAACAACAGGCTTTTATTTATTCGCCATGGTGTTGTCGATTGTCGCTTTATTGGCTTGGGGTTTACAGGGCTTTTTCTTTTAGTCCTTAACTTCCTCCACACGAACGAGTACACGAAGATTTTTATCACATAGCAGATTTGAACAGTACAAATCCGATTGATCAATAAAATATGTTAACACTTTCATTAATATTTCTTCCTATCGTAGCAGGGTTACTGACATTAACCACGAAAGGGGAAAACGCAAAAACGCTCGCATCCATAGCTGCCTTTGCTGAGCTAGTTTTGGGAGGGTATGCTTATTATACGTTTGTACCTAATGCGACAAGTCAATTTACCTACTCGCATTCATGGATTGCAAACGCTGGCATTAACTTTTCAGTAGGTATTGATGGTATCAGTTTAATACTGGTAGCACTTACTACGCTAATTGTTCCATTCATTGTTTTATCAACGTTTAATCTACGTTATAAAAACCCATCTGTTTTTTATGCCTTGATTTTATTCATGCAAGCAGCATTGGTGGGTGTTTTTACAGCGAAAGATGCGTTTTTATTTTATTTCTTCTTTGAAGCAGCGTTGATTCCTATTTATTTCATCGCAGCGATTTGGGGAGGCGAAAATCGTATTAAAGTAACATTCAAGTTCTTTGTATATACCCTTTTCGGGTCACTTTTCATGTTGTTAGCGTTGGTGTATTTATATTTGAAAACACCAGGGGTACATTCTTCTGAAATAACGGCCTTCTATGATTTGGCTAGTTCATTAGATTTGAAAGAGCAAAGCCTATTATTCGGAGCATTCTTTATTGCTTTTGCTATCAAAATGCCTTTGTTCCCTTTCCATACATGGCAACCAGATACCTATGTTGAAGCTCCAACAGCAGGAACAATGTTATTGTCTGGGATTATGTTGAAAATGGGTACTTATGGACTTATTCGTCTATTATTGCCAATCGTCCCACTTGGTGTACAACACTGGGGAATGGTTGCTGTCATTTTATCGGTAATCGGTATTGTGTACGGTTCAATCATTGCGATTCAACAAAAGGATATGAAACGTTTAATTGCCTATTCTTCATTTGCTCACGTGGGCTTAATGGCAGCAGGTATTTTCTCTGGAACATTAGACGGTATTCAAGGAGCATTAATCCAAATGTTAGCACACGGAGTTAACGTGGTTGGGTTGTTTTTTGTCGTAGAAGTAATTCAACAACGTACGAAATCTCGTGAATTAGAAAGCTTAGGAGGTATTACTCAAACTACTCCTTTCTTGACGGTAACGTTCATTATCTTGATGTTAGGTTCTGTTGCATTACCATTAACAAATGGTTTCGTTGGAGAGTTTTTATTACTAAAAGGGGTGTACGAATATAATGCTTGGGCTGGTGCTATCGCAGGTTTGACCATTATCTTAGGAGCTGTTTATATGTTACGTTTGGTACAAAAGTCGATGTTTGGAAATACAACTTCATTGACAGAAGGTTTTACAGACTTGACCTTTAGTGAAAAAGCAACCTTATTACCTTTGGCCTTTATGGTTATCTGGTTTGGTCTTGCTCCAAACACATTCTTAACAGTATCTGAACCAGCAGTCGCTCAGTTGTTAACCTTGATTTCTAAATAAGCATTTTCTTTCGTTCAAATACGCCCTTCATCGGGCGTTCATAATCAACGAATAACAATACTAATATGAACGCAATTATCGCTTTATCACTTTCGGGTATTGCCAGTTTGTTTTTAGGCTTTTCAATGAATCGCAAAAACCTATTGATTACAACATTACTTTTTGTACTTGTTGCTTTAGGGTTGAATTTAGCCGACTGGAATCATGAGTATTATTGGTTTAATAATATGCTCAAAACCGACAATTTATCTATCAATTTTTCGTCGGTAATTTTATTGTCAACTGCTTTAGTAGTGGCAATCTCAAGAAGCTTTGGAGAGGATGACGAACATACACATCCAGCCGAATATTATGCTATTATGTTGTTTGCTGCCGCAGGAGCAATCATGATGGTTACTTACGAAAACATGATTATGTTATTTGTAGGGTTAGAAATTCTTTCTGTTTCGATGTATATTTTAACAGGAAGTGATAAACGTAATTTACGTTCTAATGAAGCAGCCTTGAAATATTTCTTGATGGGAGCATTTGCAACGGGTATTTTATTGTTCGGAGTTGCTTTAGTATATGGAGCAACAGGTTCGTTCAATATTCATGGAATCGGAGAAGCTGCTAGTCGTGCCAAAAAAGGGATGGAATTATTTGAAGGTGGAGCTATTTTATACGCAGGTATTATTCTGATCTTCATCGGTTTATTATTCAAAGTATCTGCTGCCCCTTTCCACTTCTGGACTCCAGATGTATATGAAGGAGCTCCAACGATTTTTACAACATTTATGTCAACTGTAGTAAAAACGGCTGGGGTTGCAGCAATGTATCGTTTGTTATCAATATCGTTCCCTGCGATGTATGGACTTTGGGGAAATCCACTTGTTTGGATTACTTGTTTGACCTTAATCGTTGGAAATATTACCGCTGTTTATCAACAAAGCTTTAAGCGTATGTTGGCATACTCAAGTATTTCACACGCAGGTTATTTGTTGATTACCGTGTTGGCCAAAACACCAAATACCAATTCTTCGATTTTGTTTTATTCATTAGCCTATTCAATTGCAACAATCTCGGCATTTGCGGTATTAATGGTAGTTTCAGAGAATAAGCCTAAAGATGGTAAGCCAGATGAGAGTTTTGAAGCCTTAAACGGATTATCAACTAATAACCCATTCTTAGCATTTGTCTTAACGGTATCTATGTTATCTTTGGCGGGAATTCCATTAACAGCAGGTTTCTTTGGTAAGTTCTTCATCTTTACGGATGCTTTCTCAAACGTATCACCCTTGTTTAAGAATATCTTGGTAGTAGCCATTTTAATGTCAGCAGTTGGTATCTATTACTATTTCAAACCAATCATTGCTGTTTATATGAAGAAAGGCGAAATTGCGAAAATCGAATTACCTTTAATTTATAAAATCACACTTATCATCACTACTGCTTTGACCATTCTACTTGGTATAGCACCAGATTTGGTAAAAAATATGTTCTAATAGTGTCAAAATCTAAATTACTTAATACCAAAGATTTAATCGCCTATTTCCTAGTAGCAGGTACTGGGGCTTCGGTTCAGTTATTGTCAGGTAGTTTCCTTAGAAATAAGTTTGCACTTTCCTATAGTACGTCTGTTTCGTTGGGGTATTTTATCGCATTTTTTGTAGGTTTTTTTCTAACGAAAATGTTTGCCTTTGATGCTCGCAATACAAATCAGACTCGTAGAGAGATGGTAAAGTTTATGATGGTAGCAACGGGGTCTTGGGCTGTAACGTGGTTTTTTGCGGTTGCTTCCTTGAGTTTTGTAGAAAGTATGTTTGGCAAAAACTATATAGTTGTACCATTTTTTAATAAAACAATCAATGCAAATGAGCTTGGTTGCCAGGTTATCGGGATGGGGTTTAGTTTTGTGTTTAATTATATTATGCATAAAACCTTTACATTTCAAAGTACAGGTTTCTACGACAGACTAAAGACATTGTTAAAATAATAGTCTAATATTAAAGATCGTCGTAGTGAAATATTAATTGTTGAGAGGTTATAATTGTACTTTTTGTATAAAAAATCGCTTATTTTTAACTTTTTTTGCGAAAAGTTAAAAAATATTAAAAATAATCGAGTTAAGGTTTGGAACAAATAAAACTTGTGCATACCTTTGGAACTCAAACCTTAAATCACCCCAATAAATGAAAAATTTATTTGCATTCGCATTAGTAGCTTCAATGTTATCATTAGCTGCTTGTTCTGAGAAAAAAGCTGAAACT
>JARXAV010000313.1 GCA_029865665.1 Flectobacillus sp.
ATCATTCAAAATTTATCATTACTAGTTGTTTCCTTCAATAAGGCAAAATTATCTATCCACTTCGCCCATTACCAAATCGACAGAACCGATGATAGCTACCAAGTCGGCAAGCATCGCCCCTCTACTAATTTCGGGTACGACAGATAAATTATGAAACGAACACGCTCTTACTTTTAGTCTAACAGGAATGTCTGCTCTACCGTCTGTACGGAAGAAAAAGCCCAATTCGCCTTTTGGGTTTTCGGCACGAGTATAAAAGTCCATTGCCTGCGGACGAATCTTTTTGGGTACTAAAGCCTGAGGGTCAAACTCACGAGTACGCTTATGGTCTCCCATGAGTTGTACCAAACACTGTTCAATGATTTTTATCGACTCATCACACTCTTGTACCCGTACATGATTACGATCCCAGCAATCGCCCAAAGTCCCCATCTCTCCTTTTCCTACAGGAATATCAAATTCCAATTCAGGATAGACCGAATAGCCATCGACCCTTCTCAAATCGAACTTCAAACCAGAACCTCTTAATACAGGACCAGTACAACCATAATTGATGGCTAAATCTAAAGGAAGTACCCCCACATTGGCTGTTCGTTGAATAAAGATTTTATTTTGAATCAATAACTCCTTTAATTCTACCATTTTAGGTTTTAGGTACTTGATAAATTCATCGCAGCGTTCCTCAAAACCGACGGGTAAATCATAAAACAAGCCCCCAATCCAAACGTAATTATACAGCATTCTTGCTCCACAAAGCCATTCTAATAAACGCTGAATATGCTCACGGTCACGCATGAGCCAAAGGAAAGAAGTATAAGCTCCAATATCCAAGCCATACGTCCCAATCGCAACAAAGTGGGAGGCTAAACGATTTAGTTCCGCAACAAGTACTCGGATATATTCAATTCGTTTGGGAAGTTTTCCTTCCAAATCCAGCATTTTCTCCACCCCCATCACGTAAGCATGTTCCGAATTCATGGCTGCCAAATAATCTAGGCGGTCAACATAAGGAATGATTTGGTTGAAAGGCAGTGCTTCTGCGTGTTTTTCAAAACAACGGTGTAAATATCCCAAATGCGGAATCACATCGACTACGAGTTCTCCGTCTGAAATCACTTCCATCCGCAAAACACCGTGCGTTGAAGGGTGCTGAGGCCCCATCGAAAGAATCATTTCTTCCGAACGTAAGTTCTCTAATTTATATTTGTTGGGATCTGAAAGTCGAAAATTTTCTTCCTTATATTGATATTGAATCGTCTTCATTGCGTAAAATTCGTAATTTTCTGATAGGAATAGAACAGAATTTTGTCAAATTTTGTGTCATAAAACTCCTTTTTCATATAAATTAACAAAAAAAGGGCTGTAAAAAAAAGTTTTTCTGAGACATAGTTGTCTAAAACTCAAACATTTACTACCTTTGCAGTCCTGTTTAGGAGGCGGTGAATCGTTAATTGGTTATTTGTTCGTTATAACTTACTCATAATCAATTTATAAGCAATGACGATTATCGCATTACGTCATAACGATTAACGCAAAACTCATCATAAAGAAATGGCTAAGAAAGGAAATAGAATCCAAGTGATTTTAGAATGTACTGAACACAAAACTTCGGGCGTTCCAGGTATGTCTCGTTACATTACTACGAAAAACCGTAAGAACACTACTGCTCGTATCGAGCTAAAAAAATACAATCCGTTCTTGAAAAAAGTTACGGTTCACAAAGAAATTAAGTAATTCACTTCGGTTAATGACCTTGTTGTTTCTACAATTGGGCGTTAACAGTTAACTTATCAAACACAATGGCAAAGAAGGTAGTTGCAACCCTGAAAAAAGAAGGTGGCGTTAAATATGCTAAAGTCATCAAAGCTGTCAAAAACGAGCAAACTGGTGCTTACTCATTCAAAGAAGAAATCATTCTTCAGGATGAAGTTGCTGCAGCAATGAAAGCTTAATTTTTTAAGATTTCGATAAAGTCCCCTATCTGAACAGATTGGGGACTTTTTTTTTATATCTTTGTATGATGTAAATTGCTCTCGAACGATTGTGGATAGCAATGAAATGAAGGATCAGAAAACAAACTGAATTTCTTTCGCAAGTATAATATTACCATATATAGCAGTTCGCTAACATTAACCGATAACAAAAAAGATGGGCTTATTTGATTTTTTCAAGAAAAAAGAAACATTAAACGTCGAAGAAAAAGAGTCACTGGATAAAGGTTTAGAAAAAACTAAAGACGGTTTCTTTTCTAAATTAAGCCGTGCCGTTGTTGGTAAATCAACAGTAGATGAAGATGTATTGGATGAATTAGAAGAAATTTTAATCTCGTCTGATGTGGGTGTAGAAACGACCTTGAAAATCATCAAACGCATTGAAGAACGTGTAGCAAGAGATAAATTCTTGAATACGAGTGAACTAGATTCTATTTTGAGAGAAGAAATTGCAGAATTACTGGCTCAAAATAAATCACAGGACGTTACGAATGCCTTTGCGAAATCAGATATTAAGCCCTACGTTATTATGGTGGTGGGTGTTAATGGTGTTGGTAAAACAACGACGATTGGTAAATTGGCATCGCAGTTTCATAAAGCAGGAAACAAAGTAATCTTAGGTGCTGGAGATACCTTCCGTGCAGCAGCCGTTGACCAATTAAAACTTTGGGGACAACGTGTGGGCATTCCTGTCATTGACCACGGGATGAACACAGACCCTGCTTCGGTAGCTTATGATGCGGTGAAACAAGCAGTGGAGCAAAATGCGGACGTTGTTATTATTGATACCGCTGGACGTTTGCATAATAAGGTCAACTTAATGAACGAGTTATCGAAGATTAAGCGTGTGATGCAAAAATTCCTACCCGATGCTCCGCATGAAGTACTTTTGGTGTTGGATGGTTCAACTGGGCAAAATGCCTTTATTCAGGCTCAGGAGTTTACGAAAGCAACCGAAGTGACTGCTTTGGCAATCACCAAATTGGATGGAACTGCTAAGGGTGGCGTAGTTATCGGGATTTCAGACCAATTCCAAATTCCTGTAAAATACATTGGTGTTGGGGAGAAAATCGAAGATTTACAGGTATTTAACAAACAAGAATTTGTGGATTCGTTGTTCAAGAAAAAAAACTAAGCATCTGACGTAATGTTGGATGTTAGATTTTGAATTTTGGATTAGTTAAAATAAGTTTGTAAAGGGATATGTTCTAATACAATAGACATTTTGCAAATCTAATTCTTCAAAATAATTATAAGCAATTACACGTTGTATCTAATATAAGAGCTTCACTCATGGTGAGGCTCTTGTTTTTTAAGTCCATTTTTAAACTAGACATAAATCCATGAAATACGTATTTGCTTTGATAAGCCTCTTCTTCCTAAATGCGTGTACAGCACAGCATACAAAGGGAAAAGTCAAGAACAAGAAAACAATGGCCAAAAGTATTCAAGAAGGAATCTGTGGGACGGTTACTTTTCAATCGGGTAATCGAATGCCTATGGTTGACGTTCCGTCTTCGGGGAAATCTGTACCAGTAGTAAGAAGCATCGAAATTTACGAACGTTGCAATATGAGTCAGGTAGAAGCCATAAACGGTTTTTATGAACATGTTCCAACTAAACGAGTAGCGACTGTTGAATCGAATAAGGATGGAAAGTTTTGTATCTCTTTGCCTGCTGGTAATTATTCGATGCTTTCCAAAGAAGCCAATGGATTGTATGCCAATAGCTTTGATGGCGAAGGAAATATTTTCCCTATCGTTGTTGAGAAAGGGAAAATCACAACGGTTGATTTTTTGATTAGCTATTCGGCGGTGTATTAGGTGCAAAGATTATAAATCTTTTTCCATTCTCTTTCGGATTGCAAATCCGAAAGAGCGGTTATTTATTGTGGCGTAATGATTTCAATTTTACCGTCCACAGAAACTGCCATTTTCTGGTGGTTACGTTTTTTGGTTTCAACCAGTTTTTGAGCCGCTATTTTTAAGCCTTCAATAATTGTATTTTGGAGTTCTTTTATATTAGCATATTCCATTTTGTAGTAAATTAAAAAGTGAATGATTGGCTATTTCAATAGCTGTATTTTTGGTTTTGTTACATATCAGCGTAGGCGATTTATCGGAATTATCAAAAACCATAACATTGTCGCATAAGGGCAAATAAAGTTCAAATAGATTTTTTATCCCTCTTTGGTATCGTCTTTCTATGACTTCGGTAGGTATACTATGCCCGCCTTCACTTACTCTTAGGGCTACTCTGTGTTTGGCAAGTTCGATACTATTGAGCCAAAAGAATAATAAGGTAACTGTATAATTTTTCTCTTGGGCTTTTTTCACCGTTTGTGCAAATGACTTGGTAGCAAGAGTCGTTTCAAAAGCAAAATCTACGTTTTTATACAAAAGTTCCTCTATACGGTGCAACATGATTCGACCCGCTTCAAAACTTACATTTTCGGGCTGAAATGGCGAAAGTCCTTTGGCTATTTCATCGGCATTTACAAACTCTTTACAATTTAAAATAGTCGGTAAAATACTATACGATGCTGTAGTTTTACCTGCTCCATTACACCCTGCGATGATATATAAATTTTTACTTATCATTATTCGATCTTGTTTATTTAAACAATAACCTTTTGTAGTTCTTGTCCAATTGCTATCAGTTCGTTATTACACCAACTTATTTTGCCCCATTACTTATCTGATAAATTATGAAGTTGCTAAATTACCATTTTTATCTTGGTTTAGGATAGTCAAGTTGATTGGTTTTTTATTTGTCCATTGATTGGGTGCTAGACAGCTTTCGGATTTGCAAATCCGAAAGAGCAAAAAAGCTCCTCAAACCAAACGTCTGAGGAGCTTTTTATGAGTAATCAATGCCTATTTATTTTTTTCTTTCGCCCATGTATCTTTTAAGGATACCGTTCTGTTGAAAATTAATTTGTCGGCTGTTGTATCTGGATCTAAACAGTAATATCCTTTACGCATAAACTGTACGCTTTTCCCAATTTCAGCTTCTTTTAGGCTTGGTTCTACAAACACTTGTGGAATAACCGTTAATGACTCTGGATTTAAGAATTTCTTGAACTGATCTCCCACTTGAGAAGAATCTTCAATGATTAATAAACGGTCGTAATTACGTACTTCTGCCGTAATCGCATGTTCAATAGAAACCCAGTGAATTACGCCTTTAACATTTAAT
>JARXAV010000276.1 GCA_029865665.1 Flectobacillus sp.
AAACTCCTTTCAATTTTGGATAAAAAGCAAGGCCTAAAACGAGTAGTAAAATCAATACGCTAAGGATATTTTTTGTAAATTTTGACATATAGGATGGGTGTTGATAAAAGATATTGACTCGTGGTAAATTTACAGAATTCCACTCAAATCACTGCCCTTATTCATGGGGTATTGAGGGAATTGGAAAGGCTTTTCGTCTTTTTAGTTCAAGCAAAAAATAGTAAATTGCAGTAGTTATATTAAATCCTCAAAAATGAATATCACACAAATTTCAGACCAGTTAGATAACCTCTTAAATTGAGTATTGAATTACATTAACAGACTTTTCGACATTTCACTCAAAAGCAACTATATTTGCTTACATCGATTAACCCAACGCCTCAATTAATCATAAATCCAGCACATCAAAACTATGACAGAAAACCAAGAAATCATTCATCAGCTTGTTAGATTCAGAAATGAACGAGACTGGGAACAATTTCATAATCCCAAAGATCTTGCGTTAGCATTAAGCGTAGAATCTGCCGAATTATTAGAGCTATTTCTTTGGAAAAAACCAGAGGATGCCAACGTAGAGAAAGTAAAAGAGGAGCTTGCTGATGTACTTTCCTACGCTTTTTTGCTTGCAGACAAGTATAACTTAAACATAAAAGATATTATACTTGATAAAATTCAAAAAAATGCTAAGAAATATCCAATTGATAAATCAAAAGGAAATGCTAAGAAATACAATGAACTATGAAAGACACTAATACGCTGAAAATTAAAAAATATAATTTCAATACAAACACACCAAGTTTATTACTAGAATCTAACCTTATAACCAACTATTGGCCAATTGTTTACATACTAAATAGTAACCAAAAAGGTAAGGCTTACATTGGAGAAACAGCAGATGCTGTAGCACGTATGAATACCCACTTAAGGAACGGTGATAAGAGTGAACTTGATACTGTTTTAATAATTTCAAGTGAATGGTTTAATAAGTCTGCCACACTTGACATTGAAGCTAACCTAATCAAATATATGGCAGGTGATGGCAAATACATCTTGCTCAATGCCAATATTGGACTTGCTAATCATAACTATTATCAAAAACAGGAGGTATACTGGACTTTATTTCAAAACCTCTGGAATCAATTAAGAACACAAGGACTTGTTAAACATTCTTTAGAACATATTAACAACTCTGATTTATTTAAATATTCTCCTTACAAAACTCTATCATCAGAACAGAAAGATGGGCTAATGAATATTATGCAATGTTTGTTAGAAGACAAGTATCACAATTTTATCATTGAAGGAGGTGCGGGTACAGGCAAAACAATTATTGGAATCTTCCTTTTTAAACTTTTACATTCAGATAATACAGATTTTAATTTTAAAGAATTTGGAGAAGATGAATCAACCTTCATACAACTCATTCAAGAGATAAAGGAAAAGTATACAGAACTCAAGATGGCACTTGTCGTGCCTATGGCCTCTTTTAGAAAAACACTGCAAAAAATATTTAAAAATATTAACGGCCTCAAAATCTCAATGGTTATTGGCCCCGCTGACGTTTCTAAAGAAGAGTATGATATCATTTTAGTAGATGAGTCTCATCGCCTTCGAAGACGTGCTAATCTTGGAACCTATTTTAAGGCATTTGACGATGCGTGCTTAAGATTAGATTTAAATAAGGATGAAGCAAGTGAATTAGATTGGGTAATTATGCAGTCTAAAAAAACACTACTATTTTATGATGCTAATCAGTCAATCAAACCTTCAGATACGAAGCAACAGGATTTCAATTTATTAAAGCAACATCCCGATACATATACATTTCAATTAAACTCTCAATTTAGAGTTAAAGGAGGCAACTCTTATGTGCAATTTGTAGACAACCTATTAAAAGGTAGAACAGATGCTATTTCAAAAAAATATCAATCTCCTAAATATGAATTTAAGCTGTTTACTAATCTTCAGCAAATGGTTAATACAATCAAAGACAACGACCAAATGTATGGATTATCTAGACTGATTGCTGGCTACTCATGGGCATGGGTATCTAAAAATGACCCTTCGCTATATGATATTGTGATTAATGATGTTAAACTTCAATGGAATAGTGTGTCTGAAGACTGGATTAACTCCCCTAATGCGCTAAACGAAGTTGGATGTATTCATACGACACAAGGATATGACCTCAACTATTCTGGTATTATTTTGGGAAATGAGATAACCTATAATGAATCAACAAATCAGATTGAGGTACTTGCCCAAAACTACTATGATAAAAATGGGAAGATGTCCATTAAAGACCCGCTTGAGTTAAAAAACTTCATCATAAATATCTATAAAACAATTTTTCTAAGGGGTATCAAAGGAACGTATATCTATGCATGTGATACCAAACTTAGAAACTATTTAGCAAAATATGTAGAGGTAGAAGACGAACCTGTATCTGAGTCAGAAAACACTATTACATTCTACTTAAGACAGGAAGTTATACCCTTCCAAAATGCAGTTCCTTTCTATAATTTAAAGGCTTCAGCAGGGTTGTTTAGCGAATCTCAAAACTTCAATGATGATGAAACAATATGGTTAAAAGTAGAAAGTGAGTTAAAAATCACTGAAGATAGTTTTGCCATTAAGGTAATAGGAGAATCGATGAATAAAATCATTCCAAATGAAGCAATTTGTCTCTTTAAAAAATATCATACAGGTTCAAGAAATGGAAAGATTGTATTAGTAGAACTTACCGATTTACAAGACTCAGAAACTGGTTCTGCATATACAATTAAAGAATATCATAGTACAAAAACTATTGATGAAGATGGCTGGTCCCATCAATCTATCACTTTAAAGCCACTATCTTTTGATACTAGCTACGAGGAAATCATTTTATCCGAAAATGATACCAACTTACATAGAGTCGTTGGTATTTTTGATAGAGTCCTTTAAGTCAATTTTATCTTATAGATTATAATTTATGAGTTCCTTTCATTTCAAGGCATTCTTGAAATGAAAGGAACATTACTTGAGTTTTCATTCTGCAATTGTCTCATATATCGGTTTCAAACTATCTCATTACAAATATTTTCAATCGACATACAAGAACAAAAAATAGTAACATCATAAAACAATAACTCCCCACCGAACAAAATCCGATGGGGAGTTTTTTATTGTACTTTTTTACTTTCTATGGAAACACCTATACTGATAATATCAGGAATAGGGTCTTGTCGCATATACTGGCGTATTTGGATTTTGTACGTTCCATTGTGGGGAAACTTAAAATTTTTGAACCCTAATATTTTATGATCATAGACATCTCCTAAACCATCTCCTAATTGTTTGCCGGTTGTTGGGTCAAAAAGTACTAATTCGTCCAGTTTCTGATGAATTACTTTCCCTTTCTTGTCTGTCAAATAGTGCGTCAAATAGAGGTTATAATAAGGATACGTACGGTTATTACGCACATTATAAAACACATCGTAGGTTTTGGTACTATCTGTCACCTCAAAACTAAAACTCGGAGCATCCTTCACAAACCATTTGGCATCGGCAATGTCATAATTATCTTTCATCAACACCTCTACATTACTATTATTACACGAATACAGTAATATCGAAAAAGTACAAAAAGTAATATAGCTTATAACTTGTTTCACCTTCTTAATTGTTATCAAAACCTATTCTTGTGTAGGAGGTTTTGGATTTTGTGGTTTATTTGAATTTGGCTTATTCCCAGATTTATGTCCTCCGTGTGGATGTTGTCCTTTTCCCTGCATTTTGCCTTGCCCTCCACTGTTGTTATGCTGTGGTTGCTTTTGCTTTGGTGCGGGGGCTGGGTTTTGCGGCTGTCCTGCATTCGCTTGGTTTGCGTTTTCAGGTTTTGCTTGCTTAGGCCCTTGTGGATTTCCTCCTTGCTGCTTCTGATGATTTGGTTTATGCACCTTCTGGTGTTGCCCAGTCTGTTGTGAAGGCTTCGCTTGTGGGCTATCTCCATTCGCTGCAGGTTTCGCTTCCGTATTGGCAACTGGCTTAGCCTGATTATTTCCTTTCGGTTTATTCACAAAACGTTCCGAACGTTGTTCTGGACGTTCTTTGCGTTCTTGTCCTCCTTTTTTCTCTGGATTCTCAGGCTTGATGTCTTTACGTTCAGTCTTAAACTCTTTTTTATCGTTTCGCTCTGGACGACTCTCGTTGCGTTCGTTTTTGTGCTTGGCAAAGCCTTTATTATTAGACGATTTCCCTTTGCCATTGCTGTACTTTTTGTCCATTTTATCCAAGTCAGCATTTAAGGCTGTACTTGTTTCAGCAACAATCGGTTGAATATCGAGTACTTCTAAGGACTGAGGCAAAACCCCTTTTTCGTTCATCGCAAGCACCTCTATCACTTTATCGACTTTCACTGGCAACCAGTTACTTTCTTCGCCACGATACCCAAACCACATGATACGCTTGAAAATATCTGTTTTCTGTAAAATAGCATCTCCACGAAGCGTCTGCAATGGCTTGTCGATACTTGGAATGTCCTTCAAGGCATCCATGTAGGTTTCAAGCTCGTAGTTCAAGCAACATTTCAAACGTCCACACTGTCCTGATAATTTCACAGGATTCAGGGATAAGTTTTGATAACGAGCTGCCGAAGTAGTTACGTTTTTAAAATCCGTTAGCCACGTAGAACAACAAAGTTCTCTTCCGCAAACGCCAATTCCTCCTACCCTGGAAGCCTCCTGACGTAAGGAAATTTGCTTCATTTCTACACGTACCTTAAATTCTCCTGCCAAGATTTTAATCAATTCACGGAAGTCAACACGGTCGTCTGACGAATAGTAAAAAATCGCTTTGGTATTATCCGATTGAAATTCAACATCCGATAATTTCATATTGAGTTTCAATTCTTTCACTACCTCACGGGTACGGTACATGGTTGGCAAATCACGAGCAATTGCTTGGTCGTGTTTTTCCAAGTCCTTTTCGTTGGCTTTACGATAAATTACACGAAGTTCATCGTCGTCTTTAATGCTTTTTTTAAGCATCTGAAGACGCACAAGTTCTCCTTGTAAGGAAACAAATCCAAGATGATGCCCATTGGGAACGTCCACAATTACAGGGTCGCCTGCATAAAGTTCAATTTGGTTAATGTTACGGAAATATTCCTTACGTCCTCCCTTGAACTTCACTTCCACCACGTTGTATTTGCTAAACGTAGGAACATCCATATTCGACAACCAGTCAAATACGTTCATTTTATTACAACCACCCGTACCACAAGCACCATTACTTTGGCAACCTGCTACTTTATCACCCTCTTTATTACGAGTTCCACAGCTTCCTGAAGAACATGATTTACATCCCATTTTAATTATATGTTAAACAAGCAGCGAACTAGCTGTAACGCAATACGTCCAATCCAATATCTTTACGATAGTATTTTCCATCATAAACAATATCGTGTGCTGCTTTTTGTGATTTTTGGATGGCTCTTTCCAAGGTATTAGACATCCCTGTAAGCACCATTACTCTACCTCCATTAGTAACAACAGAATCTCCCTCTAATTTTGTGCCAGCATGAAAAACAGTCGCTTCTGAAATACTTTCAATTCCAGAAATAACAGCTCCTTTGCCATAGTCGCCAGGGTATCCACCTGCCACCACAACCGTAGTAACAGCATGTTGTTTACTTACTTGGAAATCTGCTTCATGCAATTCACCTTTAGCGGTTGCAATCATTAATGCCAAGAAATCAGATTCAATACGTGGCAAGACCACCTCTGTTTCTGGATCGCCCATACGAGCGTTATATTCAATCACTAATGGTTCGCCTCCGTGGTTCATTAAACCAATAAAGATAAAACCATTGTATTTAATTCCTTCTGCTTTCAAACCTGCCATCGTTGGTTTTACTACGTTTTCTTCTACGGCAAGCATGAATTTTTCGTTGGCAAATGGCACAGGAGAAACCGCTCCCATACCGCCTGTATTTAAACCCGTATCGCCTTCTCCAATACGTTTGTAATCTTTCGCTTCTGGAAGAATTTTATATGACTCGCCATCGGTCAATACAAATACCGACACTTCGATTCCTGTTAAGAATTCTTCAACGACTACTTTGCTACTTGCATCGCCAAACTTAGCATCTACCAACATTTCCTTTAAGGTCTCATTGGCTTCGTCTAAAGTCTGAGCAATGATTACGCCTTTACCAGCAGCTAAACCATCCGCTTTCAACACGATTGGCAATTTATGCGTACTCAAATAAGTTAATCCTTCTTCTAAAGTATCTTTCGTGAAGGTTTGAGATTTTGCAGTTGGCACGCCATATTTAGCCATGAAGTTTTTAGAAAAATCTTTTGACCCTTCTAACATCGCTCCTTTTTCATCTGGCCCAACCATCAAAACGTGTTTCAACTCTTCTCTTGCTTCAAAGTAGTTACGAACACCTTTTACTAAAGGTTCTTCTGGCCCTACAATCACCAAGTCGATATTATTTGCCAAAACAGCGTCGGCAATTTTCTCAAAATCATTATAACCTATAGACAAATTGGTGGCAATGGCTGCTGTTCCAGCATTACCAGGAGCAACAAATAAATTATCACAAAGAGGGCTCTGAGAAATCTTCCAAGCAAAAGCGTGTTCACGGCCACCAGAGCCTAATATTAGTACATTCATGTAATTTTTAATTAATATTTCAATTAGAGGCTTTTCGCAACAATCATAAAGCCACAAGCCTTTAGGCAAAAAGAAATTTGATTACTTAACAATATATCCTTAAACAAAGCTGTTGAAGCATTTATTTAAGGATATTTATGGGGTTTATTAATTGGCTACTTCTGACAAGAACTTAATACGCATCAGACGAAGTTCCTCTTCTGTAATATCTTCAATATCACATTGTTCCATCGCTAAGGCAATATTATCGCTATCGGCAGTCATGAAGTAATCGTATATTTCGTCTTGCTTATCTGGTTCAATTACCTGATTGATATAGTAATCCAAGTTCAATTTTGTTCCAGAGTAACAAATATGCTCGATTTCTTCGATTAAATCTTCCATTGCCAATTCTTTTTGTTCAGCAATGATGTCTAAATCTACTTTTCTATCAACCTGTTGAATGATATGAATTTTGATTTTCGACTTATTAACCGTTGATTTCACCACTACTTCCGTAGCCGTTTCGATTTCGTTATCTTCAACGTATTTTTTAATCAAATCAATAAACTGCTTTCCGAATTTCACCACTTTACCCATACCAACACCGTTGATTTGAGCCATATCCTCTTTGGTAACAGGATACGTAGTTGCCATTTCTTCTAACGACGGATCTTGGAAGATAACATACGGAGGAAGATTTTTATCCTTCGCCATTTTCTTACGAAGGTTCTTCAACAATTCAAATAAGGCTACGTCATACGAACCTGCCGAACTTGCCGCTGCTTCTTTTTCTTCTAATTCCTCAATACGCTCGTTTTCGTAATCATGGTCTTTCGAGAATGAAACGGGGAATGGATCTTTTAAGTATTCACGACCTTTTTCACCTACTTTCAGAATACC
>JARXAV010000320.1 GCA_029865665.1 Flectobacillus sp.
GCCGAAGCATAAGTAAAGGTTGTACTATCTGTTCCATAACTATATTTGTCTCCTCCAGAAATACCAGTTACATCAATCTTTGCATCGCTATTGGCTGTCGATCCTGTACACGTTGCCTGAGTTGCTACGGGTGTTCCAACAATTGGTTTTGTACAACAATTTGTACCTACTACAATTTTCACAGGACAACATAAACTATCTTTACAAGTCCCTCCAGATGGCAATCCAGTGTACACATAGTCACCAATCGTAGTAGCTACTAAACTTGTAGCAGTTCCTGTTGGTGCTGCAATAGCTACACCATTTTTATACCACTGAACATTTGTCATTCCTGATGGCGTTGACAAAGTATATGATTCCCCTGCACACAAAGGATACGTTGTACTAGGACACGTAATACAAGTCTTTGGCTGTAACACTACACTTACTGTTTTATAACAAGCATCAGCTCCATTATACACTCGTACATAATAAGTAGTAGCAGTGCTTGGATTCGCTAAACCTGTAATGCTAATCGAAGCTCCCGTAAATGCAGTTGCCGAAGCATAAGTAAAGGTTGTACTATCTGTTCCATAACTATATTTATCTCCTCCAGAAATACCAGCTATATCAATCTTAGCATCACTATTAGCCGTTGAACCCGTACAGGTTGATTGAGTAGATGTGGCTGTCCCTACTGTTGGTTTTGTACATGTTGCTGTACAATTTTCAACAGCACAAATACCATCTATAATTAAACCATTATCTTGAACACCATCAGTCGAAATATAAATATCCAATTTAGGGTTATCAACGAGAGGTGTTAAATCAAAGCATATATATTGCCAATTAAGAGTTTTCCAATCTACCACCTGACCATTAGCACCTGTATATGCTGCACCTGAGGTCGTTTTTACATTTGTAGATGCAGGAAGTGTAAAATTAATCTTTGAATTATTCACAGATGTTGGAGTAACCGAAAAGTTAGTTGCAGTAGCAGCTACTGTAGCCACGCCATTATGGTCGTAGGTCTCAAAATTAAATGTTGATGGAGAAGTATTTGTTGGATTAGTCGGATCAAACTGTGCTACCCAAAAACACATTCTATAACAATTACCTTTTGTATACACAAACCCACTACCTCCACTTGGCCACAAACATCTATTTGCTCCCCATCCTGAGGGGATGGCAAATAATCTATTCATATCTTTAGATCCTGTTCCTGTATTGGTACTTGCATCTACCCAATATCCAATATTAGCAGCAAAGTCTGCAACAGGATGCCCCATTATACCAGCACCAGTAGTTCCACCGCTATTGAATGGTAAAAAGATAGATTGGCTACCACCATAGGTAGTAACTTGAGTCGTAACACCATCCACTGTTGCGGCAGAAAAAGTTCCATTCTCCAAACTACCATTTGACATTAAGTTTCCTACACAACTTGTCGAAGGAGCCGTACAACTCTTAGGTTGCAAAACAACACTAACCGTTTTAACACACAATCCTGAACCATTATATACCCGAACGTAGTAAGTAGTTGCAGAGCTTGGATTCGCCAGACCTGTAATACTTATGGTAGCTCCTGTAAAAGATGTCGCTGAAGCATACGTAAAACTTGTAGTATCTGTTCCATAACTATACTTATCCCCTCCGGAAACTCCCGAAATATCAATTTTTGCATCGTTATTAGCTGTTGAACCTGTACAGGTTGCTTGTGTCGCTACGGCCGTACCCACCGTTGGAGGCGTACAAGGCGTACAAGTAGTAAAACCTACACCATGAGGGTTCCCAATCGAACTATTTGTTAAATTACGTACTAAAGTACCCGTTGTAGGGTTCCAGACAGATACACGGCCATTGTTAAAATCAGCCATATACATATTATTGTCAGGACCAAAGGCAATTCCAACGTACGTTGAACCACCTGTATTAAGCGTTCTAACTGGTGTTGCAGGAAAGCTCGTAACAGGTAAGCTGTATACCTTTACCGTTTGAGGCGAGTCTGTTGTTACCACATAAAGCTCATTATTGAAAACCTTCAAGCCTCCTCCAATTTGAGTAGTACCCATTGTAGCCACTACACCTTGAAGTACACCACTACTGTTATATTTCAAGATCTCATTTGGACTATTACGTGTACCTACATACCAGTTTCCAGCAGCATCTTGTGCTAGTCCATTTGGTTGATAAGATGGAAAAGTAAGAAAGTTGTTTATAAACGCACCAGTTGTCGCATTGTAACGAGCAATAGAACCAGAACCCGCTCCCGTTCCCTCACTAGCTACATACACTAACCCGTCATTGCCTATGACAATTTGCTCGGTAAGTCCTGACAAAGAACCACCCGTAAAACTAAAACTAACCGCTCCTGTAAAAGCATTCACAACGTTTACTTCTTCATACCCTCCTAAATAGAGATTACCATTAGGACTTGGATATTGCAATACTGAATTTATTCTAGCTCCAATTCCTGTAGCTAATTGATTGGAATAGTTTCCTGTGGTACCATCGAAGCGTTGCAAAGATGCGTCGCCCCAATTACCTACAATGACGGCAAAGTCCGTACAAGTTTGTGCATATAATTGATGTTTCGAAAGAAGAAATACCAAGAACACTAGCGACACTGCTAATATTTTTTTCATAAGTCCTAACTATATGTTTATGGGGAAATTGTTTTCTTGAAGTTCTCTATTTTTATTAAGGCTAATGACTCTTCAAAAATTTATTCAGCTTCAAAAAAATAATGATAAATGGGTATGTAAAACAATAACTATAAGTAAAGAATTAATTTTTCTGAACCGTAATAGATACGGTACAATTAGGAGTTGTACAAGCAACTGCTGTTGGGTCACAAGAACATGATGTAGGGGCACAATTAACCGTATAATCGGCAGGTCGGCCAGAAGCAACGCTGTCGAATCCATTTCCAGCAGTATTTTTATCACAGAACTGTAAATTAGTTCCAGTATACCCACCTGACACAGAAATCGTACTTACTCCATTTTCTAACACAACTCTACCATTAACACCAGATAGGGTTTTATTAAGAGTTAAGTTTCCTGTAATATACATTGTACTATTATTAATACCAGGTCCGTCAAAAGTAACATTACCCTTTACACACAAACATGAATTGTTGATAAACTCTTTACCAACCCCTTTATCACCAACTCTAAAACTACAGGTTGTTTGTCCAGCAGGGCCTGCTAATGTGGTACAAGGTATTTGATAATCACCAACATTAATGAAGGCTCCATGATTATCAAAACTTCGATCTACGATAAATGAGCCAGATGCATAGTTATTAATATAGCCTTCTGAATTCTCGGCATTGGCTAGATGCATCGTTCCATAATTATTAAAAGTCACATTATTTCCTATAAAGAATAAGGTGGTTTTCAGGGCATTTATAGTAGAACCAGCACTATTATTTACCACTAAAGGACCACTTGAATAAATTGCACTTCCATCAGTAGTGAAATTTAAGGTCCCATCGTTGTTAATATTTACATTTTGATTTAATCCAGCAGCAATATTGACAACAGCCCCTGAATGAATATTTAACGTTGCCGAACCTCCATTAACATTGGGAAGTTGAGTGATATTTGCATTACCATAAATCTCGATAACTGCTCCTGAACCTAGATTACTCATAAACCCTGCTTCCCAAGTAACACCGCTCGCTACACATATCTTATTATTACTACCGTTCATGTTCCAACTAATGTTGTTGACATTAGTTGTTATACATAGTGTTTGATTCCCCGAAAAATTGTAAGTCTGTCCACTAGTAGCCGTAAAATCACATGTTGTACATTGAGAAAGACCTCTATTCGATAGAGTTAATAACAGAAACAAGAAATTTAAAATGAATAATTGAGGCAAATATCCTGAATGCCTAGCATTGGATACACAAAAGAAAGGCTTTGAAAGCATTTGAGTAAATTATTAGTAGTGGAAAAAACTTGATTTGTTACAAAAAAATGTAGCTATCAAGCAGGTAACTCTTAGACAAAATGACCTATGTAAGGATAATTAAGCAGTGTTGGTAACTACAGTTAAATAACGAAATTGAGAAAAAGTATTCACTAACACTATTACATCTAAATCAGGAATATAACCTCTTGATTTTTAATTTTTTAGAATTTCAGAAAATCGGAAAATCGACACCGATTTGTTATTTAATCAATTAAATAGTCGCTTCAAATATTACATTGATGACCTTGAAGTATTCACAAGATTCATGCCAGAAATAGACAATTGATAACTACTTCATGATTCTAGCCTTTCCGAAATTGTATTAATGACTATATTAAGTGTTCAATGAGAAATCGGTAGAGGATAAAATTCTGAAAGGAGGTTCATCGAAACAGAAGAGGTATCTTGCATTGGTCTAAATAAATATTGCAAGTATATTGCTAATACATCCTTTATTTCAGTGTTAAAATTCACACCACTTATTACGCTATTGCACAACTATTAAAACTGAAACGGTTTTAATAGCAATTCCCTTATTACTCAGAGCAACATTCAATAAGAGATTATAACGAATGCGTTCGTCAAAATGAAAGCCATCCGCTAGTTCCTGATCATTTTTGATTCTTTTAAAGACAGAACGAGTACAAAAATTCATTCAAGTAATCGTTCTACACAAAAATCCCAAATCGTTTGTCTTGAATAAGTTGACCGAAAACCGAAGTATCCTTCTTTGGGTAAATCCAAATCTGTTTGAGTAAATAAGCATTGCCCATCGACCCAAAAACTGGTCGTATAATCTTTCACGATAATTTCAATCTGATATTCTTTATTGGCGACTAAAAGTGTGGCTGGCTCGTTTTTCTCTGCCAATAAGGTTCGTTCTCCATTGCCTTGATACTTTCTAAAGCGGGTAGTTGTATTGTAGTTTCCGCCCATGCCTACGTAATATAGGCGTAAGGAATCGTATTCTTCAAACTTGCCTTTTCGGGTAAATAAATTAGCATTGTGGGGGTCTTCTGCAAGCCAAAACTGGTTTAAATCCGAAAGTCGGTCGTTGTCCCCTCCTTCCATAATGACTTTCCGTTTGTACGAAATTTTGTAATTGCCTTGTAGCTTTTGTTTTAACCAAACGGTTACGCCGCCTTTAGTATCCAACACTAACTTGCCATTTTCGACACTCACGAGGGCTTTGCCTTTTTGCTCTAGCTCGACAGCCCATTTTTTAGGGTTCAACGGCTTTCCAAAGGTTTCACTCACCATACATTTTTTTGACTGGGCAACAGACTTGCCAAGGCCAAGATAGAAGACTAAAAGAAAAAT
>JARXAV010000344.1 GCA_029865665.1 Flectobacillus sp.
CAGTTACAATACCAATACCAAATGACTCAAGCAAAACTAGAACTGAACCGTCTGACGGGTATCAAGTTTTGGTAATATTGATAGCATTTACATTTCATCTTCAAACAAGTACAGAAAGGTTTCTGTTAATTATTTAGAAATTCCATGACTCTGAATAATTTGACAGAACCTTTTTGCTATTTATCCTGTCTATATAGTGGAGGTGCAATAAATAGGGGAAAACTGCTATTAATTGTCTTATCATGGTAAACCATCCCTAAACTAAATAAGTACTCGTTGGTAAACAGTTTATAGCATTGACTATCTCAAACGATAAAATAAGTCATTAATCAGAGTTCCTTATTGGGGTCTTTGAACATTAAACTCACGACTACTTACCCACTTTTTAATACAACTATCTCAATGACCAAACGATATTACTTACTACTGTTAAGTTTACTGTGTTTTATCCATCAACCCAAGGCTGAAACGGGGCTTCCTTCGGATTCATTGCCTCGTTTTTTGACCGAAAATAAAGTGCTTCATTTTCTGACAGGTCATAAGTACCTCACCGCTCCATTTGTGTTTTATATGCCAGAAACCAATTGGGTATTAGGCATTGGCGTAAAGCGGTTCTTTCATGCGGGAGGGGTAGAGGACACACTCACGAGAGCCTCTAATTCATCGGTTTTTGTGCAATACTCGCTCAATCAGCAATTAATGCTCGAACATAATTACCAGATTTTTACCAATAAAGAGCGTTATTATATTATGGGCTATTATGGATTTAGCCGTTTCCCTGTTAACTATTATGGTACAGGAGAAAATGCGTCTTTAGCCAACAAGGAAGCCATTAATTACGACTTGCTCCGCTTTGAAAACCTTACCATGCGAAAAGTGAAACCTTTTACCTTTGTGGGCTTAGGTTGGCGTTATTTTAAGATGTATAATATCCGAGGTGAAGAAGGAGGAATTATGGAACAAGAAAAAATTACGGGTTATGATGGTTCTACGGTTTCGGGTTTATCGGCTGCTATTTTATACGATAGTAGAGATAATGTATTGACAACAAGTAAAGGTTCTTTTTTAGAATTATCATACACTAATCACCTCAAAGAGTTCGGAAGTACCCACAATTTCCAACGATGGATAATCGACCTACGGAAGTTCTATAAACCTTTCAAGACAAGAGAAGATGTAGTGGCTCTACAGACTTACGCTCAATTTAGCAATGGAAATATTCCCTTTAGTGAATTGGGACTTTTGGGAGGAGATATGATTATGCGAGGCTACTATCAAGGTAGTTTTCGAGATAACAACCTTTTTGCTATGCAAGCAGAATATCGTTGGCAAGTCTTAAAACGCTGGGGAATTGCGGGTTTTGGAGGAGTAGGTTCTGTCAAAAAACAATTAGCTGATTTTGATATTCAAACCCTAAAACCTAGTTACGGAGCAGGACTACGGTTTAAAATTAATCGCAAAGAAAACGTGAATGTACGGGTCGATTATGGCTTTGGCAATGGACAGCAAAATCTCTATTTCTTCATTGCTGAGGCATTTTAGGCAATCTTACCATTTGTTAAAAAAATGACCTGCCAGTATGATTATCTCACTGGCAGGTCTTATTAATGAAGTGTAATTATTATGCAAACATACTATTAAACTTTATAAAAAGCAAAACCGACAGGAAGGATAGCAAATTGAAAAATTGTTACTTTTTTGAGAAATGATTAATCAGTATGGTAAAATACTATTTTATTAAAATCTCATTTTGTTAAAAAGCCTATTTGCCAAAGAATATTTTTTTGATTTTTTTTGTCAATTGTAGTTTAATTGCCTTGTATTTTCCTTTATTTTTGGATTTTTTGCTACTTTTTGCCCTAAATAGGGTATTTGTGATTAGCATGGCTTTCTTCTGAAAATTGTATTTAAGTAGGATAATTCCTGCCCATTTGTTGCCATATAGCACAGTGTAGAATTGCATATTTTTAAGAAATTATTAGTTTTAATTAGTGTTTAATTAGGCTTAACATAAGCCGTTAATAGTCTATCAATGTCTGAAATTCTAACTCACATCGTACTTCCTCTTGCCTGGGAAAAACAACTAACTTCGGATTATTATACAGCTGAAAGCTTAAATCTGGAAGGCTTTATCCATCTGTCAACACCTGAGCAAGTGGAGGGTACACTTCAACTTTTTTTCAAGGGAATCGAGAAGGTCTTTATTTTACACATCGATGCTACGCTCTTAGAAGCCCCACTGGTATTTGAGGAAGTACCAAACCACGGAACATTTCCGCATTTGTTCGGGCAGCTGAATAAAAATGCCATTCTTCGTATAGAGGAGCGTCTTTTAAACTAGGACACTTACTTGAATTGAGAAAAATCTTAAGCTGCGTTGCTTCTCCAATATGATTCTTTTATGCAAAAAATCCTAATTCTTTCCGATACGCACAGCTATTTAGATGAGCGTCTGTTGCCTCATATAGATTGGTGTACTCAAATTTGGCACGCTGGTGATTGGGGAAATGTCTCTGTGGCAGATACGCTTTCTTCCTTAAAACCAGTGGAAGGTGTCTATGGAAACATTGACGATGCCACCGTTCGGAAAATGTTTCCTAAAATCAATCATTTCCAATGCGAAGACGTGTTGGTTGGCATGACCCATATCGGAGGGGCTCCTGCTAGTTATAAACCAGATGCGTTGGCTTGTTTCAACAAACTAGTACCAGATATTTTTATTACGGGCCATTCGCATATTTTACAAGTCAAAAGAGACCTCCATCGGAATCGAATGTTGTTTATAAATCCTGGTGCTGCTGGGCAACATGGATTTCACCAAGTACAAACCGCAGTGCGTTTAAAAGTAGAAGGGAAGCGTATTTTTGAGGTAGAAATCGTAGAAATGCCTCGTTTTAGGAAGGAAATTTAAAAATACATGATTTTTTTGTAGTATTATTCAAAAAACGGCACGATATTTGCTGTATAATTGAGTGGCTATACATAGCAAATTATTGAGAGACCGCCATCAATCAGAACGTCTAAGTATAGAGAAACCATTCCAATCTTTTTGCCGCCACGAAAACGTTTGGTCAATGTCAATTCATATAGTCTTGACTTACCCTGAATGAATTCAAATCTTTAGGCATTATCCTTACTTGACTGAAAAACATACCTACAAATGGAATTGCATTGAATCAATGCCGTTTTGATTGTTCGTATTTATTAATATCAAGTTTCGTGCCAACTACTGAGTAAAATTTTTGGAAATGTGTATTACCTAATCACTTATAAATATATAGAATTATAATCCTTAATTTTTTGAAAAACGATTTGCAACCCAACTCGTAAATAACAGTCCTGATAGATGAAAGTCATTCGGGACTTTTTTTTTGCCTTGTTTATACAAATAGGCGAAATTGTATTATCTTTGTCGTTACTACTTGGGGCTGACCGGTATTGACAGTTTGTGCATTCTGGTAGTAAGCACGTCGGGAGTTGGATAGACCTCCTGTGAAAAATCCGTCCGAACAATAACAGGCAACTCTTCGTTCGCCATGGCAGCTTAATTCTTAATTGAATTTTGTTTTGGGTAGTTGAACAACTGAGTTGTTGCTATTCGCCACATCCCACTAGGCTAAACTTTGCCGCCTAGATACGGGGTGTCATCATGCAAAGTCGAACTTTACTGATGTCTCTGAGTAAAGTTTAGTATAACGAAACTAAGAACTGTTCAAGGTCCGGCTTGAACCTAGGCAGTTCCGACAATTAATCAAGACTAAACGTGTAGAAAGCTAGTAGATTCCTTGTCTGGACGAGAGTTCGAATCTCTCCAGCTCCACTAATATCAGAAACGATATATATAAAACCCTCCATACGCAACGTATGGGGGGTTTTTGGGTTTTAAAAAACTATGAAAATCAAAAAAAATGTCGGTAAAACGTCGGTAAAATGTCAAAGGTATCTTTTTCGTTAGAATTAAATCATAAATCGAATAAGTTTGGACTCCATAGCGTATTTGTAAAAATTCGACATGGGAAGGAGGTTCGTAGGGTTTCTACTGCAATTTTTATAAGAAAAGTAGATTGGAATAAGGATAAACAGGAGGTACGTAAATCATGTCAAGATTATGCTCTATTCAATATTTTGCTTAAAAAGAAGCTCGGTGAGGCATCACTCGACAACGTAAAAAATGATATAGCAGATAAGTCGGTATCACTCGTTACAATTCAGAAGAAATTAAGGAACGATGTTACTGGAGGAAGTTTTTATGATTTTGCTGATAAGTTCACAAATAAGATGCAGAACTCAGGTACTCGGAGAGTTTATGAAACCGTCATTAATAAGCTTCGAGAATATGCTCCATCGCTAGACTTTTTGGATTTTACCCGATCTTTTATTTTAGATTACGAAGGGTGGCTTATTGCTGAAAAAAGAAATGGTCAAAACACGTTGTATAAAAATCTTGGAACAATCAGAGCGATTTACAATGAGGCTCTTCAACAAGAAGTCTTTGAGCCAAGCAAATCACCATGGACAAGGATAAAGTTAAAGAAGGAGGCAAGTGATAGAACGAAGCTAACTTTGGAAGAAATAGAGTTAATCCAGAATGCGGAAATTGATACAAGTCTAGTGATGTTTCACGCTCGTAACATATTCTTGATGCAGTATTATTCATTTGGAATGAGAATAGGTGATATGTTGCAAATTAAATGGAGTGATTTCGACGGAGAACGGTTTTCTTACAAAGCTGGAAAAACGGAAAAGAGGCACGGCCCTAAATTACCGCCTCAAGCTCATGCCATTATAGATTATTATAAGGAATTATCGCATCGACGAACCGATTATATATTCCCTTTCTTAAAAGTATATAACTGGCGAGATAATGAACATTTGAGACGTGACATTGAGTCTAAGACTTCGATGGTAAACAACAACATAAAGGCTCTAATGAAGATTCTCAAGATTAATAAAAATGTATCAACTCACGTAGCAAGGCATTCTTTCGCAGACAATGCTCGTAAAAAGACGAAAGATATTTATGCTATTTCGAAAGCCCTAGGTCATTCGTCGATAAGCGTTACTGAAGCTTACTTCGCAAATGACCTGACTTATGAAAATGATTCATTATCAGATTTAGTGTATTAAAAATGATTTTAGGGAAATGGAAAAGGCTAATCATTTAGATTAGCCTTTTCCATTTTTTCTGTCCGCTGAGCTGAATTGAAAAAAATGTGTTTTTTTTGTATTTTTTGTAACCAGATATTAACTAATTGATTTTAAGTATGTTACTTGTTTTTATTTTGTAAGCCAAGTTTGTAACGAGACGTACAAAGTTTGTAACCAATGGGCTAAACTATGAAAATATAGCTGGTTGGGTCAATCAAAACGCCATTTTTTCTAAATTCAAGGTGAACGTGGTCGGTTACGGGACTGCCGTATTTTTCGGAAATTGCTTGGGCTATACCGATTTGTTCGCCTCGCTTTACTTGCTTGCCTACCTTGGAGGGAAGCAAGTAAAATAACTTTACTTCGTTGCCTTTGTTGTCGGCCAAC
>JARXAV010000345.1 GCA_029865665.1 Flectobacillus sp.
CAGATAGACAGCAGAAGCTTGCGTTTTGAGCAGTATTGCCATCAGCAGATAAGCGATTGCTAATGAAATAGAACCAAAGAGCATTAAGGGCTTGCGTCCAAGTTTATCTACCATAAACATAGCGGCGATGGTAAAAACCACATTGACAACCCCAATAGCCACCGTTTCAAAAAGTTGTCTATTCAAATCAGCACCTACGGTTTCAAAAATAATGGCCATATAATTAAAGACCACGTTAATCCCACATAGTTGCTGAAAAACAGCCAAGCCAATGCCAACATAAAGCACAGCCATATTACGCTTACTAAAAATAGACTCCTTGGAATCGCTGCTAACATCCTGATGCTTTGCTGTTTGAGCAAGTGTTAAGGCTGTAAATGATTCGCCTCCAATACGATTTAAAATCGTAATTGCTTTTGCTTTTTGATTGTTGAGTAATAACCATCGAGGACTCTCAGGCAACCAACATAACCCCAGCAAAAAACCTAAGGAAGGCACAAGCCCCAATCCAAACATCCAACGCCACGCATTTTCGCCTATGTCTGCGATAGCATAATTTACTAAATTGGTAATTAAAATCCCAAAAACAATCGTAAGCTGATTGATAGAAACATTGCGTCCTCTGATAGAAGCAGGAGAGACTTCGGCGATGTATAAAGGGCTTAACATCGAGGCCATTCCCACTCCGATTCCTGCCATAAATCGCATGATCATAAAGAAGAACAAGGAGTCAGCCAAGGCCATTCCGAGCGAAGAGATAGCAAAAATACTAGCGGACAACATTAACGAAGGCTTTCTTCCAAAACGCTCGCCCATTCTTCCTGCAATCACACAGCCTACCATACAACCTAAGGCAAGAATTCCTGTGAGAAAGCCTTCCCACCAAGCATTCAACTCAAAAAAATGTTTTAAAAAGGGCAATGTTCCCGCAATCACGGCAAAATCGAATCCGAAAAGATAACCACCCAAGGCAGATATAATAGATATCAAGAGGGTATATCGTGAGTTATTATTCATAATGAAACCGTATTTATTAAAATTTAAGACTATTTTTGGCACTAGAAATCATCCTAATCGTGTATTCAATGTTGAAAAAAAGTGAGGGATTTATTGGACAGCGTTCATTTGTATTGCCCAATCATGTAATCCATTTGAATCAAACACATCCTCTTTGTCAGGGGCTTTATATCACGGATATTGGTTACTATCCGAATGCGGCATTTCATGTACGGGAGCGTCCTAATGGCTCTGAACAATATATCTTCATTTACTGTGTCGCTGGCGAAGGCTGGTATTCGGTTAATGGTCAGAAAAATAGCGTAAAAGCCAATCAATTTTTCATTATTCCTGCCCATACAGCACACGAATACGGAGCCGATACTCGTAACCCTTGGAGTATTTATTGGGTTCATTTTTCGGGAACGAGTGCAGCTGCCTATGTTCACTACATGTATCCCTCTCAAACGGGTTTTAGCCCTCTCAATGTGGCGGTCGATAATGGCTATCATTTAAAATTTAACGACCTGATTTCCCATATTGAAATGTCGTATAATGAAGACAATGTCATTTACGCCAATATTGGTTTAGGACATTACCTGAGTTCTTTCAAAGATGCGGTCTATAATCCTTCCAGAAAAAATCAATCAGAAACAGACCCTGTTAGTCAGGTCATTCATTTTATGAAAGAGCATCTTTCTGAATCCCTTTCCTTAGAGCAACTCGCCGAAGTAGCGGGTATGTCTGCCTCTAATTTATCGCTCGTTTTCCGTCAAAAACTACAGAGTTCACCCATTCATTTTTTCACTTTTCTAAAAATACAACGTGCTTGTTATTTATTAGAATTTACTAACCTTAGAATAAAAGAGGTCGCCTACCAAATTGGTTATAACGACCCCTTTCATTTCAGTCGAGTTTTTACCAACATTATGGGAAAATCACCTCGAACTTTTAGAAAAAATGGATAACATCAACTATCCTAGTACCTCTACGGAAGTCAAAAAGTGAATCATTTTGTCATGTTCTAAAACACCTTGATGATTGATATTCAACAAACTAGCTTGATTAAACAGGTTTTTAGCTTCTTCCTGATTACCTTTCCCTAAATGTCCTAAAGCCATTAAATAGAGGCAATGAACTCGATTTCGTTCGTTAAGGTCTGCATCAAAAACTAATAAATCTGGCAGTGAAACAGCAAAATAATCTATCTTAATTTCATCGTTTAAATGCTCCTGTCCAAATCGGATTAATCGTTCAAAAATCGCTGTTGCTTTCTCTGGATGCCCTAGTTTTATCCATGCTAACCCTTGATAGAAGATTTTATCTGGTTGTGGGTCATTATAGAAAATAGCTTGTACAGGCTCTGCAATTCCTTGTGTTGCTAGTCGGTAAAACGCCTCGGCAGTAGGACTGTCACCTTTCAATTCATACACCAGTCCCTTCAAATAATGAATATCGTTTTCTTGCGTACCCAGCAGTTTTCCCTCGCCCAGATTATGCGGATATGCTTCGGTTTCCTGCAAATAAATAAGGGCAATATCGTAGTGTTTGGCTAAAATAGCCTGTTTAGCCAATGCAATGTGTGTGAGCAAATATTGCCCTACAACTTTTCCTTCCCCCCCTTCCCAAGGGTGAAAATTGCGTGCAGCCAGTAAGTCTTTTGCTCCCTGATAGTATTCTGTTTGATTCAATAGGGTCACTAACTCCAAGTATAAATCATCTCGCTGAAAGGTAATTTCTTTCTGACTAAGTAGTAAATTCAATCGTTTTTGTGGAGACGTATTTATTTTTTTGTGTAATTGGTCAAACTCCATTAACACACGAGCATCCGATTTATCTAGTTGATATGCGGTAGTTAAAGCATCCACAGCTTTCTCTATATGATGTTCTTTGTTATGATACGCCAAGGATAAATTCCGAAATGCCGTAGGAAATTGAGGTTTTAGCAAAGTCGTTTTTTCCCAACAAGCTACCGCCTCTTTATCTTGTCGATTCGCATACCAGAAATTTCCTAAGTAATAAAACAGGTTTCCATCTTCTGGAGACCAGTCAGTTGCCCATCTTAATATGTTCAACTCAACCAGACGGTTCGGAAATACTTTGTCAGGATTAGCCTGTTGAGCTTTCATCAACCATTGTTTTATTTCCGTTTGTTGATTCATTTTCGAAGCGATAAATGCCAGAAAATAATACACAATTGGATAAGGCTCTTGTGCTTCGTCCAGATATACCTTTAGCAATTGCTGTGCTTCCTGATACATTCCAGCCTGCAAATAGTCAGCGGTATATTCTAAATAGGTATGTACATTGCCTCTCATTAGCTTTTTGAATGCCTGTAATTTCTCCTCTTGTTCAGTTGCATCGCTCAAAAGATAGTCTTCAAAAAGGCAACCCATCGAAAATTTATCAAACTGAATACTTTCCTTAATAAGTGCTAAGGCATCCTTCGTTTTGCCCAATTTCCTCAACAAAGCTACCTTGAGATGTCGAGCATTATGCCCCTTCCAATTGCGATAAAGCGAATCGCTCACAAGTTCGAGAGCAACCTCCCATTCCTGCTTCATAGCAGCTAGTTTAGCCAATTCTAAAAAGGCAACATCTTGCCAAGCTGCACTCCAAGTAGCTTTATAAAAAACTTCATAGGCAGCTTCATTTTCATCTAACTGCTTCAAACACAAGCCTAAATTATAGTAGGCTTCACTGTCGTAGGGGTTCGGATTACGAGCTGTTTGTGTTTGTATCGCTTTTTCAAAATAAGGTTTTGCCTCACTAAATTTCCCTCTTTTATAGAACCAACTCCCCATTGCATTATTACAACGGATGTCCTTTTCGTCTCTTCGTAATGCTTCTTGATAATAATCTGTTGCTAAATACGTAGCATGACGATACTGCTCAATGTGCTGTCCTGTTAAGAATAGTTGCTCGTTATTTTCTACTTCCGTCGGTGCTTTTGCTGCCATCGCAGGTTCTGGCAATGTTACTTCTTTTCGAGTTTCTGGAACATAGCTAACCAATTCTTTTCCCTCCTGATTCAGCACACGGTAATGCAATTTTTCGATGTCAACACACGAGAAATCTACCAACTCATCAAAGGTATCAGCGGGAGACAAATCAACTATTTTCTCAAAAATAAGTTCATTGTCGTACTTCAATTGAATACGTGCTTGATGCTCCTCTGTTGTGGTATAGGCCATTAATCGAATGCTATTCTCCTTCACTTCGAGATTAACAGCCGCCTCTTTCGTCGCATTTTTAACCTGACCAATGTGGCTATAAGGCATAAAATACTGAACAAAACGGCGTTCTTCATTTGGCATAATCCATGAAAAATCAGGCTGATTGTCGGTAAACACACCAGTCATCAATTCAATATAGGAGCCGTCTTCGTCCGTTAAATTTCGATCCCAAGCATATCCAAATTCCCCATTTCCCCATGTCCATTGTTTTTTACCAGGCGATACATGGTGGTTGGCGACGTGTAATAAGCCTGCCTGCGTATCATTTTCATAGCCCCCCATAAAGTCATATTTCGATTTTATGGCCATGTAAGAAGTTGGAACTGGGATATTTTTATAGCCAGAAATATCCGTCCCTGGTGAATAATCAATTTTGTAATACGTTCCCGTAGCAATCGGAAACGAAGACACATCCCGTTTTCCGTGGTCAAAAACAGCATACACATCAGGTGGAAATACCGATTGATAGTCGTCATTGACCTTTACAGCAGGATTAGCCCACCACAAGAAAGTCTGTGGTAAATTGGTTCTATTGTATAAAACCCCTTTAATTTCGAGATACGCTCTGTCTGGATGAAGTGTAAAACCTGCCATTCCTTTGGTAGAAAACATCCGTTCTACCTCACTTACCCAAATCGTTTTAGAGCCGTCTTCGTGATGCTCTAAGGTAAAATCAACAGGTTCAAAAGTACTTGGACGGTGATGCTGAGGCCAGTTAAACTCAATTCCTCCCGAAATCCACGGCCCTGTTAATCCCACCAATGCAGGTTTAATTACTTGGTTGTAATACACAAAATGGCGTTGTCTTACCTTATCATAAGCCATTTGAATACGTCCTCCCAATTCAGGTAAAACCATAATTTTGAGGTACTTATTTTCAAGAAAAAGAGCTTGATATGCCTTATCTTCTTTGGTATCTTCAATTTTTTCAATGACCGCATGTGGATATACGACACCGCTGCTACCTTGATAAACTCTTTTCTCTAAAAACATGGGATTCTTTTCCGAATCACCAATGTTATACGTGGGTATAATGACGGTTTCTTCCCAAACACTTACTGACTGCATATAATAAAATTTTAGTTATTTTTCGTTAATAATTCTTGTACGGTTGCAGGATCTATCACCTCTGTTGGATTGAAAGCTCGACTATTCAAATACTTTAATAAGCTGTATTTGAATTGATTAGTCGATGGCCTGCCTGCTATGTTTGTCATCAAATCAATGCTACAAACCATGAGTTTTCCTTTCCCTACTTTTCCTTCAAAAGCAAGCGATAATCGTCTGTTTTCAAACCAAGTATCAATTGGTTGAATGGTTGATTTTAAGCTTATGGAAAAACTTTCTAAATCCATTACTTGACTATGCATCATGATGTCATGCCATTGATAATCACTAAATACGTCTGTGGGAAAGTAGTTAAAAATGGGATGCTTCGGTCTATTAACTAGACCAAGAGTATGAGGAGCTTGACCATTTGTCCAAGCAGTATTCCAAAAAATACTAGAAAATCCGAGTGCAATTCGACCTCCTTTAGCCTCTTTAATTTTTCCATGCGTTAGGAGCAGTACTGTTTTTCCAGCCTTTAATTCTTCTAAAATGGATGGCGTTAAGTGTGTTGTAATATGCACTTTCCCAATTTCGTTCTCTGGATTGATTTTTGTAGGATAAACCCAAAAGTTCCAACTATTCTTGGTAGTTGTCTGGACTAATTGAGTTGTTAACGTCATTTTTTTAGCTACTTTAATAGCCGATAAGTCAATGCTTATGTCTCCAATAGGTTGATTATTACCAATATTGATACGATTCATCTCAAAAGTTCCTTCACGGTATAGCACTCCTTTTTCATCCTCAATCGTCCAATGAACCTGCTGATTGACTAAAGGAGTTGATCCAAAATGAGCTATTTCTAAATTGGCACTAAGCTTTTCATCATTTTTGTAGATTAGCTTAGGAATTCTTGCTAGTAATACCGTTGAATTACAAAAAGTGCGGTATTCCTCTGCCGTTGTATAACCTTTTGACTCCCAGAAAGCATCTAATGCACCGACCAAAGCAGTTCCTTGTCCCGAAAAATCATGAAGGCCCAACAATTGAAAACCAGCCAATTTAGGAGTCCGCAAGGCTGCTTCAATATCCGCTTTATAGCACAACGTTTGTAGTCTCCCTGAGGCATACAAAAAATCATTGGCTTGCTCCAGCATTCCATTTTTTTGTAACGTTTCCTTAAAAATTTCGAAATTAGTAGCCTTCAATATCCCTTTGTATTTAGCGATTTCGTTGAAATTTGGATAGGCACACCATTGCCCTATTTCATGACTAATGTATGGCTGGCTTATGGTTGATAGCGTTCTATTCCAATCGTATGTGGTGTTGGGTTGCTGAGCGTTGATAACACTATTATTTCCCTCCTGCCAATGTTGAATCCGAGCGTCTGAATGAATATGAAAATCGTTCTGAGCAATCATCGGCCAACCAGCTCCAGAAGTATATAAACGACGGTTGTCTATCTTTTGTAAATGTGCTACGTAATTCGTAAAAAACTCCTCTTGATTATACCCAGCAGGCTCATTTCCATAAGACATCATCATAAAAGATGGATGATTACCATACGACTTTATGATATTTTCAGACTCTTGATAAATAAAAGCATCCACTTCTCCTGCCGTTCCTACGGCAGACCCAAAATTTGCCCACAAAGGCCCTTCCACATACAGGTAAATTCCCAGACTGTCTGCCATAGAAAAAGCAACCTCAGGTGGACACCATGAATGAAATCGCAAGTGATTAAACCCATATTGTTTGAGGGTTGTCCCTATTTTATTCCAATAATTTCTATCCATTGCTGGGTAACCTGTAAGGGGAAATCCAGCACAATCTACCTCTCCACGAAGAAAAATAGGGTGGTGATTCAGATAGATTTGCTTATCCTTCGTACTTACTTTTCTGAATCCAAAAGTTACTTCTTGAAAATCTAATAGTTGTGAAGAAAGCGAGTCAGACAAAATCAGTTTTACAACGTATAAAGAAGGTGAAAACTCGTCCCATAATCTTGCTTGTTTCAGCGTAAAGGATAATTTAACAAATGACTTTCCTTTATCAAGATGGATAATTTCTTGTTTCTCTACTAATACCTCTTGTGGTTTATCTTTTAGGCTGACTTGCAGTTTGATATTTGCTCCTGACTGCGGCCTAGTTCGATTATCCATACCAACGAGTAATTCTACCTCAGATGTCTCAATATCGCTATTTACTCGTACTGATTCGATGGATATTTGCTCTTTTGCCTGTAAAAACAGATTGCCGATAACGCCATTCCAATTCGTTTGAGTATGATCCGTAATGCTGGATGAATTGAATCCAATATTAATTTTAATACTGTTATCCACTCGTAAAGTGATGGTATTTCCTGTCTTTTTTAAGTAACCTGATATATCAAAATCTTGAGGAGATACAAGACTGTTTTGAGTACCACAAAAATTTCCATTTACAAAAACAGAACATTCCCAATGGCAACGTTCCAAATGAAGAATTACCTTCTTTTGTAGCCAATTGTCAGGAATTGTTACCATTTTTTTATACCAAGCAACCCCAACGTAGCTTTTGTCAGGCTTTAGCCAAAAAGGAATTTTAATATTCCCCTGTCGGTATGTCGCATATTTTTCTGAGAAAAAATAGGTACTATCGAAGATGTCACCCGTCCATTTTGTACCAAGACTAATCGTATCTCCCAAACCATTAGTTGCTAATGACCCTGGCAATATTACCTTTTCGGTAAATGCTGAGTTCCACCAATGTTCACGCACACCTACGTCAGAGGGATCTAGTTTTACAGTCCAACTGCCTTCAAGAGAAAGACGCTCTTGGGCCCAACCCTTCGAAGAGA
>JARXAV010000011.1 GCA_029865665.1 Flectobacillus sp.
GGTCAATAAAGAGGAGCATTGGGTACGTGTGCAACCAGGTGTGGTACGTGACGTGCTAAACATGGAGTTAAAAAAACACGATTTGTTTTTTGGCCCTGAAACTTCTACTGCAAACCGTGCCATGATTGGTGGAATGGTTGGAAATAACTCGTGTGGCTCAAACTCTGTAGTATATGGCTCAACTCGTGAACATGTGATGGAAGTTACGGCGTTCTTATCGGATGGCTCAGAAGTAGTTTTTAACAACCTAACAAATACTGAATTTGATACGCTAGTAAGCACGGCGAAACAAAAAAATGGTTCTGCATCGTTACTAGATACGATTTATAAAAAGACAAACGAGGTATTAAGCGATTCATTCAATCAGGGCGAAATTCGTAAAGAATTTCCCAAACCTACGATTGAACGTAGAAATACAGGATATGCCTTGGATATGCTCCTCAATTGTGAACCTTTCACGGCGGGTGGAAAACCGTTTAATTTTTGTGAGCTAATCGCTGGCTCAGAAGGAACACTTTGTTTTATCACTGAAATCAAATTACACGTAAACGATACGCCTCCAAAGGAAATAGGCTTGGTTTGTGGTCATTTCAATACAGTTGACGAAGCATTAAGGGCAAATTTAATTGCATTGAAATATAAACCATCGGCCTCTGAATTGATGGATCATTATATTTTGGAATGTACAAAAGCAAATGCAGAACACCGTCAAAACCGTTTTTTTGTACAAGGTGACCCAGGAGCTATTTTAGTAGTAGAATTACGAAGCGATTCTTTTGCAGAAATTGAAGAGAAAGCCGCAGCGATGGAAGCGGAAATGCGTGCTGCGGGTTTTGGTTATCACTTCCCTGTAGTTTCGGGAGCAGATGTCAAAAGAGTTTGGGATTTAAGAAAAGCAGGGCTTGGCCTATTGTCAAACCTTCCTGGTGATGAAAAAGCAGTAGCTGTAATTGAAGACACGACTGTCGATGTAAACGATTTGCCTGAGTTCATCCGTGAGTTCAATGAAATTTTAGATAAAAATAACTTGTATTGTGTACATTATGCCCATGCAGGTTCGGGAGAAATCCACCTTCGCCCGATTATCAATCTAAAAACGGTTGAGGGAAATAAACTTTTCCGTCTAATCGCAGAGGAAATTGCAACCTTAGTTAAAAAATATAACGGCTCATTATCTGGCGAACATGGCGATGGTCGTTTACGTGGTGAATTTATTAAGCAAATGGTGGGCGACCACAATTATGCTTTAATGAAAGACCTCAAAAAGACATGGGATCCATTAAATATTTTCAATCCAAATAAGGTGGTAGATACCCCTCCTATGGACACGTTCTTGCGTTATACCCCTGGTCAACAAACACCAGAGTTTAAAACGGCTTTCCGTTTCTATGACCAAGACATTTTGCAACATGCAGAACAGTGTAATGGGTCGGGTGATTGTCGTAAAACTCACCTATCGGGCGGGACGATGTGTCCTTCTTATATGGCAACTCGCAACGAAAAGGAAACGACCCGTGCAAGAGCAAACATTTTGAGAGAGTTCCTAACCCTATCAGACAAACCTAACCGCTTTGATCATGAGGAGATTAAGGAAGTAATGGACTTATGTTTAGCGTGTAAAGGATGTAAATCTGACTGCCCTTCGAACGTCGATGTTGCGAAGCTAAAAATGGAATTTTTACACCAATATTACAAAGAAAATGGTGTTCCATTCCGTAGTAAATTGGTTGCTAATTTCTCAAAACTTTCAGGCTTGTTGTCATATACTCCGTGGGCGTATAACATGATTTTTGATACGCCATTTTTACGTAGAATTGCCAATAATGTAGTTGGTTTCCACCCAGAAAGAACGATGCCATTGTTAGCAAAGCAAACCTTTACGAAATGGTTTAAAAACCGTACTTCGGAAGCAAAAGCAGATGCTAAATTGGTTTACTTATTTGCAGATGAGTTTACGAATTTTAACGACGTTGAGATTGGGAAAAAGACGGTTCTCCTTTTTGAAAAATTAGGCTATAGAATTGAAGTACCTAAACATTTACCTTCTGGTCGTCCGCAATTATCAAAAGGATTACTAGATGATGCGAAGGAATTAGCCAACAAAAATATTGAGTTGTTAAAAGGCCTCATTACAGAAGAGACACCCTTAATTGGTATCGAACCTTCTGCCATTTTAACATTCCGTGACGAATACCCAGATTTAGTAAACGATAACTTGCTAGAAGCAGCTCGTTCAATTGCCAAAAACACCTTTATGGTTGAAGAATTTTTAGCAAAAGAAATTGATGCTAAACGTATTTCAAAGCACGTATTCACGACAGAAAAACGCTTAATCAAATTACATGGACACTGTCAACAGAAATCGTTGTCAAGTTTAGTTCCAGCTAAAAAGGCCTTGTCATTACCTGCAAATTATGAAGTACAACTAATTCCGAGTGGATGTTGTGGTATGGCAGGTTCATTCGGTTACGAAAAAGAACACTTTGAATTATCGAACCAGATTGGTGAATTAGTATTATTCCCGACGATTCGTCAACAAGGAGAAGAGGTACTCATCGCAGCATCAGGAACAAGTTGCCGTCATCAAATCCATGATGGTACAGGTAGAACCGCTCAACACGCTGTAGAAATTTTGTTTGATGCCTTACTAGCATAATACCTATTTCCTTTAACGCCTGTAAAAGAATTTAACCACTATTTACAGGCGTTTTTTCTTCTGATTTAAAACTTCGAAGTAACTAACTCCACGTACTTAGGCAAGCTCTCTAGTATCGTTTAAAAGCCCTAATATCATACCTTTTAGAATATGAAGAACTCTACAGTAGCTCATCCATACAACTATGTAGCAATCGGAATCCTAATGATTCCAATCGCTATATTTTGTTTCCTGATTTATACCAATAGTTTCAACATGATTTCTCGTGACGAATATCGTATTGCGGGAACATTTATTAAACAGTTTCATCAGGCAGCTACTTTTCAAGAATATTTTAGTGCATTTTATATACAAGAGAATGAAAGTCGTCCAATCTTTGTCAGAATACTCTATCTGCTAACCTATTTGATTGAAGGGACTTATGACTTTAGAACGGTATGTCTTTTCGGAAACCTAGAATTACTAACCTATATTCTTATTTTAGGTCTGGCATTTAGAAGCACTGGAAAATCCTTATTATACTTTATACCTGTTCCCTTCATTCTTCTAAATTTATCGCCCTATTTTACCTTCTTTTTTTCGTATGAAACCTACTTTTATATAGCGTCATTCTTTTTGCCCGTGACTATTTTTTATACCGCTACGATGGGAAAATCGAAGATAACTCCCTACCTACTCGCATTGCTTTGTATTGGCGTAGGAAGTGTGACAAGCGTAGTAACTTTATTATTAATTTCTCTTAGAATACTAGAAAAAAAATACTTATCGGCATTCTTCTTCGCTGTAATTCTAGTTATCTCTATTTTGGTAATCCCTAAAGACGGAGCAGGAAAAGATGCAGGTATTATCTCGGAAATTTTATTAAATGCCAGAGATCTAGCTTTATTAGTATTTGCTCTTATTGGTAATTTCATCAGCGTTTTTTCAAAAAATGGTACTATTATTATCGGTGTAGGAGTGCTAGTTTCGGTTAGTGCCTTTATCTCAATTATCACTACTTTTAACTGGAAAAATAACTACCACCGTTTTTTAACGATTAGCTACTTATTCTTCCTTGTCATGTTGTTCTTTAACTGTGTAAGAAGATGGAGACAGGATTATGAAGGCTACTTAAAAGAGATTGTAAATGGTCATAAAATTATTTTTTCTGTTGCATTTTTAGTCATCAGTTATCTGATTTGTGTTGAGTTTTTCAGTGCAAAAAAGTATCTCAGACGTATTCACTTAGCAATGATGACCCTAGTTGCTGTTGCACTTTACTTAACGGCTAATTTCAACAATATTTCAAACGTAAACCTCCTCCAAAAACGCCTTCATACTGACATTGCAAACTGGGAATTAACCAACTCACATCCAAACGATATTTATGGTATATACCCATATATGACCAAAAATAAGTTATTTACCCATGGCGAATCCTTTGATCAGCCGTTAATGAATGTGATTAAACAAAAATTAAAAGATACCACCAACCTCAATCGCCACTATCCGTTTGAAGTGCAACTATCAAAAAGTAACACCAAAAATACCTACGGAATACAGGTAACTGATTTTTCAATTGAATGCCCATCGTACCCTTATCCTAAATCACTAGATAAAACAAATGGTTTTTATATCCTTCTGGTTTCGAAGAAAAGGACTGTGATGCTACCTGCGATGCTCAACAAATTGTCGGTGCGTAAGCTATTGAAAACAGGAAATCCATACAACAATGGTTTATTTTGCCAGTCTTCTAACTTTGAAGTAGCATCAGACAATTATAAAATAGCCATTTGTACTGTCCAAAACAATCAGCTTGTTGACTTCTTTTTCATTGATAAACAATTAGCTATTTAATCAAAAACATATTTATCGACATAAACGACATTTGATAAGCTAAAGACGCTCTTTATAATTTATCAACGACTCCATGATTTTGGTAGTTAAGGAACATATAAATCAAAGAGGTTATTTTTTTATTTTTCATCTTTTCGCAAGACAAAAAATGCAACTATCTCATTGTGAATACTTAAGTCTAATAAAAACGATTTATCCTATTTTGAAAAATTAACAACAGGAAAAATTATTTCACTTTTGCACGATTGTTTCTCTTTGAATCTTTCAAGCACGAAGAAATTTCACTACTTTTGTGGCTTGCTACAAGTAAAAAGTAGATTTTAGGATTTACTTTTACAAACATGGTCAGCAACTAGTTTTATACATTTGCTACAGAATTTTTCGTAGAACCCACTTTATTTTATTATTTAAATTCCAACCATGCAATCCGACCCAAGGTTAGTATGGGCTAAATGCCTTGACATAATTCGTCACGAAATCAATGAGCAGAGTTTCAAAACTTGGTTCGAGCCAATCGTTCCTGTAAGAGTTGCAAACAATACGCTGATGATTCAAGTGCCAAGCCAATTCTTTTATGAATGGCTTGAGGAGAACTATGTCCATGTACTTCGTAAGGCAATTGATTATACGCTCGGTAGAAATGGGATGCTTGAATATTCAATTATTGTTGATAGAGGGAATCGTCAGAATCCTCCAATTGCCTTAAATGTTCCGAATCAAAAACCATCTACTCCACCACCAACAGCAAAACAACCAGAACCAACCATCTATCAAAGTCCGTTTAATTTAAAAGACTTAGATTCATTAGAGCTTGATTCATACTTAAATCCGCATTATACATTTGAGAATTATATTGAAGGCGACTGTAACCGTTTAGGTCGTTCTGCTGGCTTTGCCGTAGCTCAACGCCCTGGGGTAACTTCATTTAACCCTTTGATGATTTATGGTGGTGTAGGACTTGGGAAAACACACTTGATTCAAGCGATTGGTAACTATATTAAAAACACACAAGCAAATAAATTTGTCTTGTATGTTTCTTCTGAAAAATTTGTCAATCAGTTTATAAACGCTATCCGAAACAATACCTTACAAGCATTTACTAATTTTTACATGCACGTAGATGTGTTGATTATTGATGACGTGCAATTTCTGGCTGGTAAAGAAAAGACTCAAGAGTCATTCTTCCATATTTTCAACCATTTACATCAGTCTGGCAAACAAATTATCATGTCTTCTGACCGTCCTCCTCGTGAGTTATCGGGTATGCAAGACCGTTTGTTATCTCGTTTTAAATGGGGACTTTCAGCAGATGTACAACAGCCTGATTTTGAGACCCGTATCGCTATTATTCAAAAGAAATTACAAGCGGATGGTATTTATATCAAAGATGAAGTAATCGAATATTTAGCCCATAGTATTGATACCAATGTTCGTGAAATCGAAGGGGTAATCGTTTCCTTAATGGCTCATGCGTCGCTCAATCGCAGAGAAATTGATATGGACTTGGCACGAGCTACGCTGAAAAATATCGTGGTAGATACTGAAAAGGAAATTACAGCAGATAGTATTATTGATACTATCGTCAATCACTTCTCGATAGCACTAGCCGACTTAAAAGGAAAGAGTAGAAAGAAAGAAATGGTGTTCCCAAGACAGGTAGCCATGTACTTAATGAAGGAATTTACCGATTTACCACTCAAATCAATTGGGTATCATTTCGGAGGACGTGACCACAGTACGGTAATTCACGCAGTACAAACCATTAGCGTATCTATTGAGAACGATAAAGAAGTAGAAAAACACGTCGATGCCTTATATAAATCCTTTAATAGGGTTAGAGAAAAAGGCAGAGAAACCACCGATAACAAAAAAAGCTCCTCACATTAAGAGGAGCTTTTTTTATATGTGCTTATTGACTATTCTTCTAATACGTCATCGTCTTCAATGTTTGGCTCAAGAGTATCTAAAAGAACATCGTCGTCTCCTTTGATTTTCTCTTTAATTTGTGCTTCCAAACGATCCATCAATTCTGGATTATCTTTAATTAAATCTTTTACTGCATCACGACCTTGTCCTAAACGGTTAGTTTCATAGCTAAACCATGAACCTGATTTCTTAACAATTTCTAGTTCAACTGCTAAGTCTAATACTTCTCCCGCTTTAGAAATACCCTCGCCATACATGATGTCGAATTCTACCACTTTGAATGGAGGTGCTAATTTGTTTTTAACGACCTTCACACGAGTACGGTTACCTAAAATACTATCTGCACCTTCTTTGATTTGACCAATACGACGAATATCTAAACGAACAGAAGCATAGAATTTCAAGGCATTACCCCCTGTTGTTGTTTCTGGACTTCCGAACATTACCCCAATTTTATCACGTAATTGGTTAATAAAGATACAACAACAACCTGTTTTATTGATTACCCCTGTTAATTTACGAAGTGCTTGTGACATCAAACGAGCTTGAAGACCCATTTTAGAATCACCCATATCACCTTCTAATTCCGCTTTCGGAACAAGAGCTGCCACTGAGTCAATTACACAAATATCAATTGCTCCAGAACTAATTAATTGTTCGGCAATTTCTAGGGCTTGCTCACCGTTATCAGGTTGAGAAATTAATAACTGGCTTGTATCAATTCCTAATTTTTCTGCATAAGCACGGTCAAAAGCATGTTCAGCATCAATGAATGCAGCTAAACCTCCTGCCTTTTGTGCTTCTGCAATACAGTGAAGTGTTAAGGTTGTTTTACCTGATGATTCTGGACCGTAGATTTCAACGACACGACCACGAGGCACACCGCCAATACCCAAGGCTAGGTCTAAACCCAATGAACCCGTAGAGATTACTGGAACATCTAACACTTTACGGTCTGACAAACGCATTACCGTTCCTTTTCCGTAAGCCTTGTCTAATTTTTCGAGTGTGGTCTGAAGAGCTTTTAATTTTTCGGCTGCGGGATTCGCCGCCTCTGCTTGTTGCTTTGCCATTATTGTTGTTAAATTTGATTACTCGTAATTGATGAAGCACCAACTACTTAGTATATTGCATCGACTATACTAGGTGAAAACCTATCTCAAAATAGAGAATTTTAATAAGTGAAATTACACTTTTTTATGCAATTATTGCCAATTTATTTAAGGAATTATTTATTCAAATTAGTTGCTATCCGCTGACAAAATTTGTTTTTATTTGTTCATTCCATTTTGTACGATTTAATCATTTACAGAAACTCAATTGATTAAATTGAAGATTAATAATACACTACTAAAACCCAATATGTCAAAAAAGAAAATGAAGTATTTAGTCGGTTTGTTACTGTTCTTGTGCTGTTTAGGAATCTGGCAGTGCAAAAACATTAGCTATTTTAGTCAACAAGCTAAGGGAGGGCTTAATGTTGCGTTCAATACTCGCCCTTTAGATAAAGTATTAAAAGATCCCAACATACCTGATTCCCTCAAAAAGCGAATTTTGTTTATTGGTGAAATTCGTAAATACGCTATTGATTCGCTTGGGTTACAAGATAATAAGGAGGTATATCAAACCTTGTACGACCAAAAGGGAAAACCACTTGTGTATTTATTGACTGTTGCAGAAGCGTATCAACTAAAAGGGGTATCTTTTCATTTTCCGATTATTGGCACATTTGCATACAAAGGTTTCTTTGACTCAACAATGATTCATCAAGAAGAACTTCAATGGAAATTAAAAGGTTATGATACTGATATAGGTGAAGGCATTGCATATTCAACATTGGGTTGGCTACCAGAACCCATTCTATCCAATATGCTGTATTATTCGGATGGTAAATTAGCCAGTTTAATCATCCATGAAATGGTACATGGAACAATCTTTATTAAAAATGACCATGAAACGAGTGAAAATTTGGCTAATTTCATTGGAGATTATGGAGCTAAACGTTTTTTAGCCTTCAAATATGGCAGTGAATCGAAAGAATACAAGAGATTTGTTCAAGCAAAATTGATTAGAAAAGCCCTTGTAAAGCATTTAAATAGAGGTTCGCTAAAATTAGATAGCCTTTACCGTAGCTTTTCTCAAAATTTAACGTCTAAAGATAAGGATTCAGCTAAATATGCGTTAATTGAACAAATTGTTCTGAATAAGGACACTATTTTAGCTAGATTCAATCAAGATAAGCCCTTTGTAAAAAGAACCAATATTGCCCAAAAAGATTTACCAAACAATGCTTATTTCATTGGTTTTAAAACCTATAATTCTAAGCAAAACGAGTTTGAAAGGCTATTTGATGATGCTTACAAAGGTAACTATGAGCTATTTTTGGTAGGAATGAAACATAAATTTAACAAAGAAAAATAAGTTAAAATAAAACATTAGCATGAAAAAAGTAATTGTTGCACTCGCATTTTTACTATCAGGAATGAGCTTTAAATCTTCATTTGATACAAGCAATATCAAAGAAAACATGAGCTTTACCACAGGAGAACACATTGAATATCGTGTTCACTATGGCTTTGTAAATGCTGCTGAAGCGTACGTGGATGTGGACGATAAATTGCAAAATGCCAATGGCAAACCATGCTATAAAGTGGTGGTAGCTGGACGTACAACGGGGGTTACTGATTGGGTTACGAGAGTACGAGACACATGGGTTTCTTACATAGATGCAGAAGTTGTTCGTCCTCAAATTTTTTACATGAAAAAACAAGAAGGTGGATACAAGACGGAAGACAAGGTGATTTTTAATCATGACAACAATACAGCAAAATCGGTTGAATTGGATGATGACCACGAGAAGAAAATATTCAATGTGCCTGATAATGTACAGGATATTGTTAGTGGATATTATTATTTAAGAACAATCAATTTTGCCAAAATGAAGGTAGGAGAAAGTGTTCCCGTAGTCTTCTTTTTCGATAATGAAATCTACAATATGCGTATGCGATTAAAAGGAAAAGAGATTATTCAGACAAAATTTGGTAGAATAAATACCTTTAAAATCACACCAATGTTGCCAAAAAACAATTTCTTTACCGAAGAAGAATCCGTAACGATGTGGGTTACGGACGATACTAATAAAATTCCAGTAAAGGCTCAGATTGAATTAAAAATTGGTTCTATCGCTTTAGACTTGAAAAAATATTCAGGACTAAAAAATGATTTAAAGTTCTTTTAAGCATAAAAAAAGGAGACCCTCCGCCAAGGGTCATCCTTCTTAATTTACCTAAAGATTATAAAATATTGATAATTATATAAAGTAGTTAGGCAGTAATCTGTAACTTGTTACCATCTGCAGATAACGCTGTTTTATAAACTTTAAGTCCCGAAGCCGCAGGTCCTGTTTTGACAGAACCATCTACATTAAATTGAGAGCCATGGCTTGAACAGTACATATCGTTACTAGCACTACGATAGCTAACGGTTGTTCCTGCGTGGGTACATCCCTTTGATAGTGCTACGTATGTTCCGTTGGCGTTCGCAATAATTATATCATCTTTATAAACAAAACCACCCGCTGTTTTTAGTCCCTTATAATCTGCCGAGGTAAGATCTAGGATAAAATCTATGCTTGTATTGGTATTCGTGTTGGTATTGTTATTACCTGTAGTTGTACTTGGTGTTGGGTCTGAGCTACTTTTACAAGCCGACACTCCACCTAAGCAATAAAATGCCATCAATGCAGCCCCTCCTAACCCTAAGTCTTTTAAAAACTGTCCTCTTGAAATTTGTTCATTTTTCATAATGCTCAATGTTTTTTAGAATTATTCAAACACTTATTACTTAAATCTATATTTGATGGATACAAAACTACCCAGGGTAAATAAATTAACTTTGCTCCAACCTATTGACGAAATTGGCACTCGTGCAAATGGTTCTGCCTGCCATGTTAAACGATTGGTAATACGAGCTTCATAGCCAATTGAAAAATTTAAGTTACTTATTAAAAAAGGGCCAGACGTTCCAATCCAAGAGTCATGAGTTCCTGCTATTTTAATATCATAGGTATAGTAATAGGCCTCTTTCAGCATTACATAACTCGTTAAACCCGTAGTCACAAATACTCTTTTCTCAGGATGTTGCGTTATATCATATCGAATATTCAGAGGAATATCAAGCATATCGCAGACGGCATCGACACGCTGAGGCATCACTCCTACATTCCACTTCAAAGGAATTTCATATTGATCACCATACGCATCATAAACCTTTTTTGAACGGATGACTCCCGTTTGAACACTCCACCTTGATGAAAAGCGATATTCTAATTGAACAGCATAATTAGTACCAATTTTTTCAATGCGATTAGTTGCAATCGTTGTGAAATCTGGAGAGAAATACAGCCCTACTATAAGTCCACGTTTCATAAAAGGACTTTTAGAAAGAAGCTTATTTTCAACCTTTTGAGCTGAATATAAGGAACTAACGTTAACTTTTGGCAAAGCGATTATCAAACTAGTATCAAGGAATTTGGCACTCAATAATGACCTATTATCCGTATGGGCTAGAATAGCGTTTAACGTGTCACGAATTGGCATCTCTACATTTGTATGCTCGTCAGCATGATCTGAGCGATGTACCGTTGATTGATTCAATAACGCTTTCTCCTCCTTTGTTACCACGCCCTCTGCATCCTGATTCGACTTCGACAGCCTATTCAATTCTTGCCCATCGTTAACAACTTTGGGAATTCCTATCTTCTGTTTATTTGAATTACTTTTTTGCAGAATACCTTCACTTTTCGCAGCATCTTCAACACGAATAAAATCTGATGCACGACGATCCACTGCTATTCCTTTTACCTGCTTTTGGACAATACGAATAGAACCTTGCTTCTGGATAATTTGTTTCTGAGTTTGAGCTTTAATTTTAGCTACTGTCTCTTGCTGTGTTGATTGATGAATAAACCAATAAGTTGCTCCTACAAATAGTAATAATAAAAGAGATAGAAGGATTCGTGGATTTTTCCAAAACTGCTCCGAAGGCATAGGCGTATTGGCCAGCAGCATAGCATCAAGCTTTTGCCATGCTTCTGGCTCAAAATCAACAGAAAGACCTTCAGACATACTTTTAAAAAGTTCGTCTAGTTCTTCGTCTGATATGTGATTTTTACGATTATCCATCTATTTTACCTCAACCAAAATGGGTGTATTATACTTATATTTTATGCACGGGTCTCCCTTTAAACTCAACCGTTTTATCCTGAATCATATTTCGAAGACTTTCACGAGCACGAGATAAATTTGACTTTGATCCCCCTATCGTTATCTCCAATCGTTCAGCTATTTCTTCGTGAGAATACCCTTCTATGACAAACAAATTAAACACCATACGATATGCAGGTGAAAGTTGCTGAACCATTTTCAATAAAGCTTCATGGTTTAAGTCATCAATAGGAGAAGCGTAAGGAGATTCTATAGAGAAGGCCTCTGATATATCTTCGTGAAAAGAATATTTGTGGTTTGAGCGATAATAATCAAGTGCCGTATTAATAATAATTTTACGTAACCAAACCTTAAACGGGTATTTGGGATTATACTGCTCGCCTTTTGTAAATACCTTCATAAAACCATCGTTAACTATTTCGAGGGCTTCTTCTTTATGTTGGGCATAACGCAAACAGATACTCATAGCATAGCCATAATGGCTCCGATAGAGCATTTCTTGGCTCTGCCGATTTCCACGAAGGCTTTCCTGTAATAATTGTTCAGGATTATTTATGAGTTGTTTATTTCCCATGCAAGACCTATACGCTAACTGAAGGCTAAAGGTTGCGTAATTTTTATTTTTTTCAAAAAAATAAAAGGTCAGAAAGAATTATCTCTCTGACCTTTATTACTAGGTAGTCGTAAGTTTAAAAGTTTAAGGCTCAAAAATGCCAACGAGTACTTACGAATGAACTGACTTTTATTTCTCAGTTACTCGAATTCCGATACGACGATTCTGGCTTCTACCTTCTTCTGTATCATAGCTTGCTACTGGATGCTGATCACCATAACCTTCAGCAGCTAAACGAGCTTTATCAATACCACCTTTTATTAACGCATTCATCACTACATTCGCTCTATCTGCCGATAATTTCATATTCGCTTTTGCATCTCCTTTATTGTCGGTATAACCTCCAATTTTGATTTTAACAGACGGAAAAGCATTTAAAATCGCAATTGTTTTCTCTACTTGCTCCATTGACGCTGGTTTCAAGGTTGTTTTTCCTGTGTCAAACAACAAACGATCAAAATTAAACCACAAGGTTTTATCAACAGCTTTGTCTTTATCTTGAATGAATTTTACGATTTGATCTTCCAATGAACCTTCTGGTACTTCAATTTCAGACCCATTTGGTAATTTCAACTTAAACATCTTTTTCACGGCATCAACTGCTGTTCCTGCTGCTGAAGCAACACCAGAAGCTGCTCCTTCTACTGCATTGGCTGCTGAATCAACTGCTCCCATTGCTCCGTTAACCGTTGAGCCAGCTAGGTTAGCAGTAGAATCGATTGTAGCCATAGCATCGTCTTTTACCTTATTACCGCAGCCCTTCATCATATATAAAGCAAAACCAATTATACCTAAGCCAATCAACACGGGTAATAACCATTTCGGCAAACCACCACCCGAATTGTTTCCATTCTCATTTCCACCAAAACCTGAGCTAAGGTTTGAAAATCCTCCTGCAAGCGAACCTAATCCTAATGAACCGCCTAACAAGGTACCTAAACCAGCAGGTAAAGCGGAAAGGATACTTTCTTTTTGAGAAGCTAATAACGATGTTAAACCCGATGCAGTTAAACCTCCATGGGCTGTAGCTTCTTTACCAACAGCACCCATAACAATAGGTGCTACTAAATTCATTAATGACGTTACCGAGCTAGATTTGACTCCAGAAACAGTTGAAATTGCGGAGGCGATTGCTCCACCTTTCGTTCCGAATAAAGAAGAGATAATACCAGAACCAGCTTCTAAGATACCACTAGCTGACTCCTTATTTGACAAGGATTCCGATAGATTTGTCAATAAACGTCCATCATGACCACCATTTTGCAACAAAGTCACTAATTGCCCAGCACCAATAGGTTCTGATGTCTTAGTTGCTAATCCTCCTAAAACAACAGGAAGTACACTTTTTAAAGCCTTACCTGTTTTTTCGTTATCCTCCCCAATCAATTTGGATACTTGTGAAATTAACTCAGGAGTCAAATAGTTCTTAATTACGTCTAATAAATTCATAATCAGTATGATTTTGTTTAATGTTAAAATCTTTCAGTCTTCTAAACTAGTTTTCAGACACAAGAAAAAAGATAAAGTCACATTAAATCATTATGAAATAAAAAATATAATTAGGGGCAAGATTTGCACTTGTACTACGAAAAATTAGGATAGATAACAAAAAAAGGGAATTTCACTCTGTATCGAGTGAGATTCCCTTTAAAGCAAAAGTACTATAATATGGATACTCTTGACTTAGAAAAGTTTAAAATGAGGTGACCCATTTTGGGATCTTCATCTTAATTTCTTCATAAAAAGAAGAAGCGTTCGTTTCTTTACTTTTTTTCTTACCTTTTTGAAGAACGGATGTATGATTGTTTGGTTCAAGAATCGGTTTCAAAGAATATGCAACGCCTTGTGGCAAATTCGTTTTCCCAATTTCAAAATGTCCTTCTAGGAGATTTTGGAGGGTACTAACAGTCTCCCCTTTTTGAGTAAGTACTTTCGCAATTACCCCTAAAAGAATTGGAGAAGCTAAATTCATTAGTGAAATTGCACTGCTAGCTTCTACTGGAAATGCAATAGAAAAGTCGAAAGAAATATTAACATTAATTCGATCGCCAAAGAGTAAAAGAAGAGAGTCAGCTCCAGTCTGCTGATACGCTTTTAGTACTTCCATATCTTCAAAAATAGTATCTATATTATTTAAATCTACTTTTGATAGTGTATGTTCTTTGAGAAAGGAAAGAAGTTCTTCTCCTCCTTCTTGTGTTTTCAGTTTATGCGTTAAACCAAGTAAGATAACAGGAAGCGTTCCTTCTACAATCTGTTGTACATAATTTAACTCTTCACCTACATATTCTGAGGCGAGGTTAAGAAAGTTAGGTGTAATATAACTTTTTGAAGTCGTATATAGATTCATAATTTTAACTAGATTGTATGGAACAACTGATGTAATATAATTTTAAAGAATATCTTAGTTTTCTGGAAAACATTAATTCTTCACACAAATATGACTGATGCTTAGGGCGGAAGTCACAAATTTAAAGTAAAGTTAACATAGTTTTATTGAACAATGTTAACTCTTTTTGATATAAAAATGAATGAAAAAAGAAAAAATAATATAAAATTAGACTATTCTAGCATTTTCTTATATAAAGCTAATATTCGCTTCCTTGCAAACTCATGATTTACAATTGGCTGAGGATACCTCAAGGAATTTAAGTCTGGCACCCACTTTTTAATATATGCTAATTGTTTGTCAAATTTCTCTGTTTGAAGAGTCGGATTAAACACTCTAAAATATGGAGCCGCATCACAACCGCTTCCAGATGCCCACTGCCAGCCTCCGTTATTTGCAGCGAAGTCAAAATCGAGTAATTTTTTAGCAAAATAGGCTTCTCCCCAACGCCAATCAATGACTAAATG